>DATIKF010000306.1:0-1959 GCA_035477855.1 Dissulfurispiraceae bacterium | reverse complement strand
TTTATGGTGTTCGGCGAGCTTTTCGCTCCAATCAGTCTCGTTCGATAATTCTGCAGGTCCAGAGTCGAAACATCGGACACCATTCGGTGGGGCCCGACAGATCTCACAAATGCCTTCAAGAGAGAGACTTGGTCAGAAAGGCGTCGTGGCTTAACCTCACCGACGGCGACCCTTGACTCCTGGTGATCCAGGTACAGGTGGCACATCGTCTTCATGGAAAGCTGCTCGGCTGTCGGGCTGTGACTCACTGGTCGGCCAGCATGCGGGGAGGCGGCCTGCTCAAGATAGCGATCGAGGGCCTTTTGCCTATCAGTCCCGAAATAGTAAATCTTGCCTTTGATCTTCTTGCAGAACTGGCCGGTCTTGTGTAATGTAAGTGGGAACTTGTCAGAACGTGTTCGCTTTTCAGACATGAGCTCTGTCATGATAGGAAATCCTTGCTACAGCCGAAGAACTCAAGAACTCCCCGAGATTCTAGCTGAGTGTGTGGTTGTAATCAAGGTTGTATTCGGAAAAACAGGGCTTTGGGATAAGACATGTAAGACCTTATCCTGTAAGAGTTTGCGTCCGTAGCTCAATTGGATAGAGCATCGGTCTTCGGAACCGGTGGTTGGGGGTTCAAGTCCCTCCGGACGCAGTGCTGTAAATCCTGGCCTGCTGGCTGTTTATGGTCGTCAGCCTCCCTTGTTGTGGTGCTTTCTGAAGGGCGTGTGCCAAGCGCGTGCCACGTCGCGTCCCTTGCCCTCGATACCAGATCGCGTCTGACGGCCAGATAGAACCTGTGTGTCGTCTGAAAATCCGAGTGCCCGGCCAGGTTCATTACGTCAAACTCGGATAAGCCATTCTCGATCCAACGACTCAGACAGGTCCTCCGTAGATCGTGGAACGTGCCCTTGTCAATTGCGGCACGTGCCCGCAAGCAGTTGAACCAGTCGTTGAAGTTGTTGATGGGACAGCGGGCATCCTTGGCTGTCCAAGTCCCACGCGAGCAGCGCCGCTGGATACGCTCAAACCGAGCAGGGGGGATCAGTATGTAAGGATTCCGCCCTTCGGGTTGCCGTTCCTGATGCTTCACCAATAGACGAATCAACTCATTGGTGAGAGGCAGTGTTCGGCGTTCACTGTCCTTGATATGCCATTCCCACGTTGAAGTCGTCTTTTGCTTCGGGGCAACGTGGACGCACTCGGTCGAGATGTCGACATCGCGCCATGTCAGATTCAGCAGTTCTCCGCGTCTACTTCCTGTGCACAAGGCGAGGTTGATCAGGAGTTCACCGTTGAGCACTTCGAGCGGGCCCTTCTTCTCAGTCTCGATTTCCTGCAGTTCGCGTGCAGCTCGCAGCAGGCGATGACACTCGTCATCAGAGTAAACGCGGATCTCCTGTCGAGGGATCTTAGGCCGCTGGATGTATCGAAACGGGTTTGTCTCCAGCTGCCCCCGGCGAATCGCCAATTGGAAGACCCGTTTGAGGGACTTGATCTTCTTGTGGGCAGTAGCAGGGCTGTTGCCACGATCCAGGCAGGCTTGGAGAAACCTCTCGCCATGCTGGTGCTTGACGGTCTGCAAGTCAATGTCCCGAACGATATCAATGAACTGCCTCATCGCCGTATCGTGCTCCTCCAGCGTGGTTTCCCGGACCTGGCCATTGGTCTGCTCCAGGTGATTGACCCTGAGCTTGCTCAGTTGGACTGACTCGGGAGCATTTGACTGTACCCCTTCCTTAGCCCACATATTTCATCGGGGGCATGAATTCTGTGTGGCGGTCCTATTTTGGATATAGTGGTGCTGGATATGGTGGGTGTGCCGAAGTCAGCGCATACCCTCCCCCTGTTGTCCCCCCTCGCCACCGGGATGTCACTTGCGTCAACCCGAAGGCAGGGAACTCGTCGGCAGAGCACGGAGGCGATCCAGGATCCTGGCAAAGAGGTCCTTCAGAGGATAGCCTCCGGCCAGATGGA
>DATIKF010000305.1:0-2102 GCA_035477855.1 Dissulfurispiraceae bacterium | reverse complement strand
CTCAGTGCTGAGAAACGGTGGAGAAGACTGGATGGAGTTCCCCGCTTAGCGGAGGTGGTAGAAGGAGTTATATTCGTCGATGGAGTTCGCCAAAAAGAGGACGCCGCCTGATGGGTCATACACAAAATTTGACAATAGCTCTCTACTGGTGGGGTGGGGGGTGTATTTGAACACCCGCATGGAAGAGAGAACCTGCGTGTTGGTGATCATCGGAGCTACCCAGGATGGGACAAAAGAACTTGTGTCTCTGGAAGACGGATTCCGGGAGAGCGAACAGTCCTGGAAGGAAGTGCTCCTGGATCTGAAACAGCGGGGGTTAACCGTGGGACCACTGTGTGCGGTAGGGGATGGAGCCCTGGGATTCTGGAAAGCACTCACCCAGGTCTTTGGAGAAACCCGTCCCCAGAGATGCTGGATGCACAAGACCAGCAATGTGCTCAACTATCTCCCCCAGAGTGTGCAGAAAAAAGCCCAGGATGATCTCCACCAGATCTGGATGGCTGAAACCAGGGAAGAAGGTGAAAAAGCCTTCGATCAATTTCTCAATAAGTACCCGGCCAAATATTCCAAGGCCACCGACTCTGTCTGGCCAAAGACCGGGAGGGGCTCCTGGCATTCTACGATTTCCCGGCAGAACACTGGAAGCATCTGTGCACCACCAACAACCCCATAGAGTCCACCCTCTCTACCGTCAGGTTGAGAACCGACAAAACCCGTAACTGCGGATCAAGGGTGACGGTGCTCAGCATGGTCTTACAGCTCTTTCTCAGTGCCGGGAAACGATGGAGAAGACTGAAGGGAGTTCCAAGGTTAGCAGAAGTTGTGGAAGGAGTTATATTCGTTGAGGGAATATGTCAGAAAGAGGACGCCGCCTGATGGGTCATACCCAAGATTTGACATTAACTCTACGAATAGAAAAGGAGGGTCTTGAGATCAAGTTTGTTTGTGGCGGAAAGGATTTCAATACCGACAAATTAATTATCCGATGTGGTATCTACCTTAAAACCTTCCGATATTTCAATAATTTTTTCCGGCTTCGGCTACATTCCTTGTAAACAGACAGTTAATGCGTAGAAGCGAACATGCATTGATGCGGGGAAAGCTATGTGAGAACTGTGTTTCAGGCTTATACCAGCACGTATCCGGTAAAAAAAATAATCACTGCTCCCCGTGTCTGCACCAGGAGCAGTGATTATTTTTCATCAATGGTTTTTAAAATACCCATATCTTCCATGGAAACTGGGTAACCGGTCGGCAGAGAACCAGCGGCAGGTTTTCCCACAAATCCATGGTCTTGCGTTCATCCTGCCCCTTCTGGATATGTTTATTTTTTCTGAAGCTTCATCTCATGGTTACAGCAGGAGAAAATGCACGGTTCTGCACAGCATGTGCTATCCCCTTCGCCGCATTCTGTACATTCCTTCTGAACTAAAAGCTCTAAACCACAATCTTCACACACTAAAACATCTCCCTGGTGAAAATCGGTACAGTTCATAATCTTCCTCCCTCGGTGTCGGCTACTACCTTCCCTCAAAGACCAGTCGAACCTTTCAGACCGTTAAAGAATGGGAAAGACATGCCGGATTTGCTTCAACCTGATAAACTGAATATCTATCTTTTTTATCATATCAGAAAAGCCCGCTGCATGCTATGCCACGTATTGATTCATCCAAAATCTTGATGAACTCAGAAGTCAAGGGGTTAGTTCTTGAAAAGTCACTTTGTCTTTAGCTTTCAACAGTCCTTCGGGCGTTGCCCTGCTATGTGAGGTAATCCATCGCTCAGGGGTATTCCAAGCGTCATGGCTGGGCTATGGTGGATGCACTCTGCCAGAAAATACGAATATAGTTCAAGACCTGATCCTCTCCACTATGCTAGGGGTGACCTTATCACAGAATAATCACACACTATGCTTGGGGGGAATGTTGAAACTCGATGATAATGTCCTCTCAAGAACTCGATAAAAATGTCCTCTTGCTGAAAACAAGGTATAAAGGGGGTACCCTCACAAGAAGGAGGCCCCCACATGGCAGGAGGAGGACTGTTAGCATTGAGCAGGCAGGAAAGGACCCGGCTGGTCATCCTGGCCAGGGTGCAGGAAA
>DATIKF010000304.1:0-1541 GCA_035477855.1 Dissulfurispiraceae bacterium | reverse complement strand
CAATGGACAAAGGCTGAAACGGTCGGGGCAGGAAGCCTTGCGAGCCAGCCGTAGAGATATGAAAGGGCTATGCATCCGAAGGTTGCGCCTACGACGACCATGAACACATTGCCCGCCGACTGAAAACGCGGCTGATATCTGGTGATCTCCGAGAACAAATACACCGGAAGACCAATCCAGTAGGTCAGTCGCGTCAGACCCGTGAGAAGGTCGTCATTGAAAAAGCGGGTTTTATAGAGCACCGCGCCGAGAATGATGACCAGGAAGACCGGAGCAAGCGTGTTGACTATATTCTGCATTTTGGCAGAATTGTACAACCGAACTGGTCAAAGTCAATACGTGTGCCGGCTGACTCATCCCCAGTTTTGGCGTAACAGTTCGGTTCGGAATTGTACGGCCATCCGTCGGATATGTGGGAACTTGAGTCTGCCCAGGGTGATTCTGCCGACCATGACAAGGCTGCACTCGCCGGGTCGGTTGTTTGAGCACCATTGCCCGCTGTGGTAGTTCCTGGAAGCGCACAAGCCGGTAATTACCAGCAATAGGTAGCCAATGGCAAGCACCAGGAGCATCCGGTTGAGCCGCTGGGGGCTCTTTATCAGGGTGAGTCTTAAGGCAAAACCGTTTCTGAGGCTCTTGGAATCCCTGAAGTACTCTTCGATACTCATCCTGTGAGCAAATATCTTGGTCAGCTCCAAGGCCCTTACCTTGCGAAGGCTGGTGATAAGGAACCAGGGTACTTTCTGGTCTGGCCGCCAGACTACCGCCACGTTCAGACAGACGGGCTGGTGCTTGCGGTAAGCCACGTCCATGAACAGCCGCCTGTGGCCGCGTTTGACAGGCAGGTCCAGAAGCTTACCGACGAAACGGTTGCATCGCACATACACATCCGGCTTGATTCTGATGATGTAGTCGAACCCCAATTGCTGACAGACCCTGGCCATTTCCGTCCGTCCAAAGCCCCTGTCAGCCAGCAGTAGCACCTGCGTGGAAGGCGGGACCATCGTTCGTAAGGCCCGCAGGAGCCCGTATTCGATATTGTTCTGGGAGCGAAACAGATTCTGGTAGTGATAAGCGCTCCAAAGCAAAGGGATGGCCCTGCCCTTGATCCGGGCAGCCAGCATGATACAGGGGAAAGTGCGTATCTCCACCCAGTCCATGCTCACCAAGAGACGGGCACGTGGTCTTGCCAGAAAGCCTATGACCCCACGCATGGCCTCTATGGGTTCTATGTGCTGATTGCCGATGAAACGGTCTACCCGCTTGATAGCATGCTTTGCGGCTATGCCCGTATCCTGCGAGAGCAGCCGACCCAGCTCACCGATGCCCGTCCGGGTCATTCTCATCGCAGACCAGCATAATTGACTCAGGGTTTTGGCTTGTGATAACCGAAGAAATGCGCAGAGCGATATCGTCCACGCAATCGTGCTGCGACGATCCATGGCGGTCCTGCCTTTCTGGGGCTACCAGAGCGTACGCCCATCTCCCCAATCAATTATCGATAGGGACCGCCATCTGTTTAGAAACTGGGGATGAATCAG
>DATIKF010000303.1:0-3090 GCA_035477855.1 Dissulfurispiraceae bacterium | reverse complement strand
CATGAGCAGAGATACGAAGCTGGAACTTATCAGACAGCGAAATCCTTTATTGCAGGATTTGTATGACGACATTTCCGGAATCCTTCCGGGGCGGAATTGTCGGAAAGACTCCCGACATCCTTGACAGGACAAGCGCGGGAGCGACAGATGTACGACTAAAGCCAATGACAATTTTGGGTTTATACGAAGGACGCTGCCTGGCAGGTTTATCCATGAACTGATTCCGGATATGCGGAGAATGAAAGCGTGAAAAAGCAGGGCGCACTGGCGAACATTGGAGGGAACCTTCTGGAAAAGACGGTTCAGGAGATTTTTCTTGCCAAGGGGTTTCAGCTCGTCAAATACAGTGAATGGAAAGGCCGGCTTGATTTATACGGCAAAGAGGTGCTGCTGACTAATGCGCCGTATGTTTCCATTTATGGTCATCGCGGCACCACGGAGTTTCTGGCGATGTCGGAGCGCCATGGCTTTACCATGCGTATTGAATGCAAGTGGCAGCAGTCTGCCGGGTCGGTCGATGAAAAACTGCCGTATCTGTATTTGAATGCGGTCGAAGCGATGCCGGAAGACCGGATCGTCATCATTATCGACGGGGGCGGGTTCAAGGACGGCGCAATTACATGGCTCCGGGAATGCGCTGAAAAAAGAAAGTATACGGCAGGGAGCACAAAGAAAATTCAGGTTTTCAGCCTTGCCGAATTTATGGCATGGGCAAACAGGCTTCTCAGGTAGCGGTTTTTTCCCGCGGCCCGGAAGCTGTCAAAAATCAGGAAACATCTTGACCGTCAGCCGGGTGCCGCTGCCGACTACAGATCGCGCAGTCAGAATGCCGCCCTCGACGTAGTTCAGCTCAAATCCGTCATATCCTCTGGCAGTGAGGCCCTTGGCATCCGCGGGGCAGCCGCGCTCACAGCCCGCAATTCCCTTGATCATGGCCCGAATCAGCCCGCTCATATCAAGAGATGCAAGGCCGATTCCCTTGCGGTTTGCCAGTTGCTCAATCTGCGCTGAAATTGCCGGAAGATCGGGTCGATAGGCATCAGGGATCTGCATTGTCTCCGAAGCGCCGTCAATGTTTATTTCAAGCATCATATTGAACCTCCCGAATGGACAGATACCGCCATGCCTGCGAGTTGATATGCTAACAGAAATGGAGAATAAAAAAAACCGCATTGATGAGATGCGGTTTTCTCCTTGATAAGAATGGTGCCGAAGGCGGGACTCGAACCCGCACAGGTTGCCCCACACGCCCCTCAAACGTGCGTGTCTACCAGTTCCACCACTTCGGCGGCCCAAACTAAGGTATAAATATAACAATTCTGCCGGGGAGTTTGCAAGCAGAGGCGCTCAGCATTTCGGCAGCGAGCGGGCGAGGGCGACGACAAAGACCTCTTCGGCGCCCGCATTTTTCAGCGCCTTCGCACTCTCGCGCGCGGTAGCGCCTGTGGTAACGACGTCGTCAATCAGAAGGATGCGGAGCCCTGCAACATCTTTGGAAGCGGTGAAAGCTTTTTTGAGATTTTTGAGCCGTTCCTGTCTGTCGACATCGATCTGGGCGGCGGTTGCTTTTGTCTTTATCAGCAGGTCTGTCCGAAGCGAAATTCGCAGATGTCCGGCAAGATGCTTCCCGATGAGAGCCGTCTGATTGAATTCGCGCTTCCGGAGCCGGCTGATATGAAGCGGAACGGGAACAACGGCATCAACTGCCGGCAGGGAAAGTTCGCAGAGCAATGCTGCAAGAGGCTTTGCAAGTCTGCGTTTGCCGTCGAATTTCAGAAAATGGATTGCCTTTTTCAGGACGCCCTCATAGATCCCATAGGATCGCGAGAAAACAAACATCGGGGGGCTGGAAACGCACTCCTGACAACGCTCTGTATGATGAGAGACAGCGGGCAGGCCGCACAGACTGCATGCCGGTCCCGTGTAGCGCTGAATGGTTGCCCAGCAGGACTCGCAAATGGGAAGCGCGCGCGAAGCGTGAGCGGGCGCCTCACAGAGCGGACAGCGCTGAGGAAAGAGCAGGCCGAGAAGAGATGCAATCGCCATATGAGCAATTATTCGGAAAAAGAAGTATTTTGATAAATCATCGCACCCCCCCGGCTCCCTTATGGCCGATTTCGGCACGCGATAAAAAAGCCGCTCGTTCTTCTGCATCCGTTGCGTCACCCCCGGCAAAGGCCGGCCGACCACTCCGCAGATCATCTTCGGCGTCAAGCGGTATCGAACGGCGGTCCTTGTCTTCCAAGAAATAATAACGTGCAAAACGGCGACACCTCAATGCCGCCGAAAACCACCGGCACATCAATTATACGCTTCTCTCAGGAGGTTGGTGCGGCGTATCTGCCCTGCTATGCAGGAGTTCCCGGGTTTGACGTATAATAATATCACCTTTCAGCAGCCTGTTGGAGCGCTCAGTGCTGTTGTCTGATATATTTATTGGTTTTTCACCATATAAGCTCATTGATATGTTAAACCCGGAATTGTCATTAGAAGACGGGATCATTATGATAACTCTTTGTGTCGGCAAGTATTCTTGTCATTCCGGCTTGTCCGGAATCTTTTTGATATAATGCGGTATGAGCAAAGGCAGATTTTCAGTGTACATCAAGGCCAATGCCAGACCGACCTTATATGTCGGTGTGACAAACAATCTCATGCGAAGAGTCTGCGAACATAAGAACAACCTCAACTCGGATAGTTTTACTGCAAAGTATTATCTCCACAGACTTGTTTATTATGAGGTCTGCGATGATGGCAGAAGCGCTATAATCCGGGAGAAACAGATAAAGAACATGAGCAGAGATACGAAGCTGGAACTTATCAGACAGCGAAATCCTTTATTGCAGGATTTGTATGGCGACATTTCCGGAATCCTTCCGGGGCGGAATTGTCGGAAAGACTCCCGACATCAGAAGTGGCTCAGGTTGTTTGGACAGGAGCAAGCGATTTTTAAGTGGGAAGCTGCTCAGCATCAGGCTGCCCGCTCATGCGGCAGCATAGTCCAGTAAACCTCATCTGGCGTTTTGTAGTCAAGCGACTGATGAGGACGCCGATGATTGTACTTCTCCATGTATGCTGCTATACCCTGTC
>DATIKF010000302.1:0-3860 GCA_035477855.1 Dissulfurispiraceae bacterium | reverse complement strand
GTAAATTCTATCGCCGGTCAGGATGCATGTCAATACGCAAAAACTGCATGACAGTAAGTATTGCAGGCATTTTGCATACGCGGAGCTCCCGTAAAGACTGAGTCAGGAGAACAGATTTGGCCAGGTATCGCGAAGCACTCGAAGTGTCGTGAAGAAAACGAAGAGAAAGAGCAGCGACCACGCAACAATCTTAGCCTTGAAGCGGCCGTTTCTCCCTTGGTCGATAAACGGAATAAACATAAGCAGCATGAAATAGACAAGGGGAAAGAGCACCGCCCCGATAAAGGCGCTTTTGCCGGGGAAGTAGAGCAGCACTTCAAAAAGCCAGAAAAAGTACCACTCAGCCCGCGGCAATGGCGCTGACAAGATCCGCTCGCAACTCCGCCGCCAATGGCGCAATCACTTTTTTTGCCGGCCCCTTGGGCAGATGAAAGCCCGGCGCGAGGTAATCATAAGCCTCCTTGCCGATCCACCCGCGCAGTTCTTCGGCCAGCCGGTAAAGTTCGTTCCTGTAGCGCGCCTGCTCTCTTTCAACGTAATTGGTCACGCCTTCCGCCAGCAAGACAGCACGCGCAATTGTCGATTTCTGATCTGCGGTTGGTTCGTTCACGTAGAGTATGTTTTTGAAACGTTTCATGGATCGCCTCGTGTGTCTGTCTGTTGAGAGACATTCAAGCCGCTAAACAGGGGACAGGTTCTTGAGCTCTTTGATAGTACTCGACTTGCCGACAACGATCAGACAATCCCCCCCCTGCAAGCGCTCCGCAGGGTTGATCGTCGTGATCTGATCCTGGCCTCTGCGAATGCCAACCAAGGTCGCTCCGAACTTTTGTCGAAAATGAAGCTCAGCCAAAGACTTGCCTGAAAAGTCCGAATCCTCCGACACCTTTATTTCAGCGATTTCAAAGCGGTCTGTGTCTTCTGCGTCTCTCTGCGCCTCAAGCTGATTCAGTATGTTTTCAGCATCTTTCAAGCCAGCCGGATGTCCCATAAGGAGTAGCCGGTCGGCCGGGAGAATTCTGAAGTCCGGTGCCGGCTCGTAAAAGATGCGCCCTCCCCGACTGACCGCCAGAATAAATATTCCCAAAGCCGATAACGGGAGTTCTCTTATGGTCTGCCCAGCGGCCGAAGCATCCGAACGAATACGCAACTCGAGAAATGAAAGAGGCCAATCAACGCTTTCCGGAAGGAAGTCCATCGCATACGCTAACGCGTCGGCCGCTTGTTCCGTTGCATCCTTAAAAGGCCGAAATACCAAATTGGCGCCAGTTTTTTCGAACTCAGCAGCTTCTTGGCTGTTTGTCGCCGTCAAGGCCACCTTTCCAATATAACCGTCCTTCTTGAGATTATGGATAAGTGCCAAATTCATCTCTTTGGAACGAACGGTGCTGATAACCCATCGTGCCTTTTTCAACGGCAATTGCTCAAGCATCTCCGGGTCCGCCATATCTCCGTAAAGAACAGGCACTCCTCTCTTGCGCCACTTATCTAAAGTGCCGGGGTCGAAGTCGATCCCTACGATGGCATTTTTTCGCCGGAGAAGGTGTTCCATCAGCCCGCTGCCATAATTACCCAATCCCACTAAAATGATGTCGACTGCTCTGGTTTCCGAGAAGGTGTCTATGGCTGCCTCCCGGTAAGGATTGCGCCTTTCGAAAATTTTCAATGGAGAGGATAGAGCATGATAAAGCGGGTAGGAATAGAGGATCATATAGGTGGACAGGAATATGGTCACCACCCCCACGAGGGTGATCAGCCCCATCGTTTCTTTGGTAATGTGGCCGATACTCAGCCCCAATGCCGCTATAATAAGCGAAAACTCGCTGATTTGGGCCACCGTGAGACCGGCGAGAAAACCGGTGCGACGGCGATATCCCATGACTCCCATGATCATCAGAACAATGAGCGGGTTGCCGACGAGCACAAAGATGGAAAAAACAAGCGATGCGCCCAATTGCGAGACCACCATGGACCAATCCAATCGTGCGCCAAGATCGATGAAGAAAAACAGAAGGAGAAAATCCCGAAGGCTTGTAAGCCGCGCGCCAATCGAATCCCTGAAGGCAGTGGACGCCAGTGAGACACCGGCCAGAAATGCGCCGACCTCCTTGCTGAATCCCAACAGCTCACTGCCCGCTCCGAGAAGGACCGCCCATGCGATTGCGAATAGAGTCAACAGTTCCAGCGAATGCGCGAGACGCTGGGTCAGGTAAGGAATGACATATTTCATCAGCAGGGCAACCGCGCCCAACAGTCCCAACCCCTTTGCGCCGATCATCAGGAACGAGAGATATCCCGAATCCTCCCCGGTAACAGATGACCCCAATGTCGTCAGGCCGACCAGTGCCAGAATGGCGGCGATATCCTGAACAATCAGAAAGCCAAGAGCAATCTGGCCATGGAGAGAGTCGATTTCTTTTTTGTCCGACAGAAGCTTTACGATGATTATCGTACTTGAAAAAGTAAGCGCAACCGAAACATAAGCCGCACTGAGATATGACATGTCCATGGCAATGGCAATGACAAACCCGATAAGCGACGTAAACACGATCTGTCCAAGGCCGGTCGCCAAGGCGACGGGACCGGTGGTACGAATCAGATTCAGATCGAGTTTAAGCCCGACAATAAACAGCAGAAGGGCTATGCCGATATGGGCCAGAAGCTCAATCTGCTCATAGCTGTGTATGATGCCAAGAAACGAGGGACCGACCAGAATGCCCGTTGCCAGAAACATGATGATTAAGGGCTGTCGTAATTTCTGCCCTATGATCCCGGTCAGCGTCGCTAAGCCCAGTATTGCTGCTACTTCTAAAAAAGAATTTGTTTCCGTCATCCGATCTATCTCCTATGACCACCGAGTCCCGACACGTCACCGCACCCTGGACACCGGACCTTTCCCCGGTCAAGGGTTCCTTGTCCGATGCGGGTGCGTGTCCCACATCCGCATCGGATTTCCTTGCGGGCAATAAGCATCTCCGAAACCTCATAGCAGTTCCTGCAAAACACCCACTGGAGACTTTTTTCCTTGCTGTGCGCCAAGAGGTGGACCCCAATGGTTGGACAGCTTTGGGGCTGATTTAAGGTGGAAGCCACCGGCCATCATGCCGCCAGTTTCCCCGGGCAACCTGCCTTTAGCAGATTCCAGTATGCTTCAGTTGGCGTCCTGTCGTCCAGAGAAGAGTGTGGACGCTCCTCGTTATATTGCCTGATCCACTCGCCGATGCCGTGCTTTCGCCGTCGCAGATGCGTGCGTATTCCGATGAAGCCGAACAGTGATTCTTGTCGAAGCCGAACACTTTCAGCATAGCGAAGCTGGATAGGCAGTATCTTACGACTGGTGTTCGGCATCGGTCAACTTTGACCGTTTTTTCCTGAGGGAATCTCCTTTCAGATTGATCTTGTGCGCAACGTGGACGATTCTGTCCAGGATGGCATCAGCAATGGTCGGATCTCCGATAAGCTCGTACCACTTTGGGATAGGGAACTGGCTGGTGATGATGGTGGCTCTGAGCGCATGCCTGTCTTCCATCAGTTCAAGCAGGTCTCTTCGTTCTGAGTCGTTCAGCGGTGCCAGTCCCCAGTCGTCGATAACGAGCAGGTCCATCTTGGCAATCTTGTTTAAGAGCTTCAGGTAGCTGCCATCTCCCTTGGCGATGGCCAGCTCTCTGAAGAGCCGCGGGCAGCGGTAGTAAACAGCAGAGAGCCCTTCCCGACAGGCCTTATGGGCAAACGCTTCAGCGAGGTAACTCTTGCCGATGCCGGTCGGCCCGGTGATGATGACGTTGTGATGGTTTCGTATCCATTGACAGGTCGCCAGGGAGAGCGTCATCGCTTTATCCAGCCCCCGGGGATGCCGGAAG
>DATIKF010000301.1:0-2056 GCA_035477855.1 Dissulfurispiraceae bacterium | reverse complement strand
AGCAGGGGTCTCTTGGAGTAGGCATCCAGCGCGGTATAGGGTGGGTGGCGGTTATGGTGCTGGCCCTGTGGCTGGCGGGTGCGTTTGAACAAACTGAAAGGGGCGACTGAATATGCAAACAACAGCAACCGGTATCTGCTGCGCCTGTTTCGACCCGATCTACGGCGAGCCGGTGCAGTTGCGGCAGAAGGGGCGGAAGTTCCACAAACACTGTGCGTCCACTGACAGCTACTACGTAAGACTGGAACACAAAATAGTCAGCAAGTTGCGGCAGAAGGGGGTGCTGAAGCCATGATCCGCAGGCAGTGTCCAAACTGTGGCACAGGCTGGTATTCCGCGAATACCATAGACTGGGAATGTCCTGAATGCGGAACCGTGCTTACCGCCGAGCATGACCTGCCGCTGGAGCAGAAAAAGAACGAACCGAAAGGAGGTGACCCTGATGCGCGTTTTAGCTTTTTGCGGCAGCAAGTCTGACTTTGCCGCTTACCTGGCCAGCCAGCGTAACAGCAAGGTGGTGGACCTTGCCTGGTACAGGCACAAGAAAAAAGCCGCGATAGAAGCGGCTAATGTAAATGCAAAATCCCTTAGTTGATTGTATCAGATGGTGGTTGTTTTGGCAACACTTAAAACCTTCTGTCTGCGTCCACCGGCACCGGGGGGCTGGGGGGATAAGGGGCGAAAGCCAGGCTGCGAAGTGGACAACTATCCCCGCACACAAAAACGAGGAGGATATCACGTGAATAAGCAAGAGTTAATTGAGCGGCTGCTGGAGTTGCCGGTGGAGATTGAAGCAGCGGAAATGCGGGTGCTGGAGATACTCCGGTCTATTGACGAAGCCGGGAAACAAGCGGAGACGATGATTAAGCACTCTACCACGCATAATTTTTATACCGGATGGGTCGCGGAAGCGGATATCCGCCGGGATGTGGCCAGAGCAAACTATGCTCGGCTGATGAACGAGTTCCGGGCGCTGCAGGCAGTGGCCGGATTGCTGCGCAAGGAGGGATCTGTGTGAAGTTGTTAACCCTTAAGCTTAAGAACTTCAAAGGCATCCGTGATTTTACCCTGGATATCAAGGGTGAGGACGCAGAAATTAAAGCTGATAATGCCAAGGGTAAGACCACCATCGCCGATGCCTTTTATTTTGTTCTATTCGGCAAGGACTCTCTAGACAGAAAGGAATTCCCCATCAAAACCACCAGTCCCGACGGTATACCAATCCATAACCTGGAACACAGCGTTGAAGCCGTACTGAAAACAGCAGACGGCAACACCATAACGCTTGAAAAAGTATTCAAAGAAAAGTGGACCAAAAAACGCGGCGAAGCTATGGCTGAATTTACCGGCCATACCACGGACTACTATATCGATGACGTGCCAGTGCCGCAAAAAGATTATCAGGCCAGGATAGCGCAGGTGGTTGATGAAGAAGTGTTCCGCTTGCTCACATCACCCCGTTATTTCACAGAAGTCTTGCACTGGCAGAAGCGCCGGGAAATCCTGCTCAGTATCTGTGGTGACATCACCGACACAGATGTTATCGCATCCAGCAGGGATATGGCGGAGCTGCCGGATATTCTGGGCAACCGTAAGATGGATGATCACCGCAAGATTGTCCGGGCGCGGCGCACGGAAATCAATCGCGAGCTCGATCGTATCCCTGTGCGTATCGATGAGGCCACCCGTGCCCTGCCCGATATTACAGGGCTTGACGGCACCCACCTGGAGCAGGGCCTGGTTAATGTTAATCACACAATCCAGGAGAAGCAGCGGCAACTCTCCCGTATCGAGTCAGGCGGGGAGATTGCCGAAAAACAAAAGGCATTGCGGGAAATGGAAGCCCAGGCCTTGGACGTGCGGAACAGGGCCCGCGAGGAAACGGACCGCCTGATCCAGATCAAAAAGACAGAGCTCAATAAAAAGCTGGACGAAGTTGACCGGCTAAAGCGAGAGCTGCTGAATATCCACGGCCAGATAAGCAGTAACGAGACGGAGACCAGACGGCTGGAAAGACTCACAGAAGAATTGCGCCAGAAGTGGCACCAAGTAAACA
>DATIKF010000300.1:0-1602 GCA_035477855.1 Dissulfurispiraceae bacterium | reverse complement strand
TCCTTTGTATCGTTATTCGCCACGGTGATTATTGCATAATCCTCGCCCTTTTCGTCTTTTTGAATTTCAACCTCTTTTGTTAATCTGCCGCTAAAGTGTCCGATATTCATTTTTTAATCCTCCGTTTTTATTGCCCGGGCTGCCCCTGTAATAGCGGGCAGACACGCGGGCCTTATTATTACCTGGTGATAGTGATTGCTTTCTCGTATATCCTTACGCCGGCAATATCGCGCGCCCCATCCTTTACGGCCGCGCGGATTTTCTTTTCGTCGGGGCTGCAATACTTGCGGCTAATTTCCTCCGGTGCCGTGATTTCAAATGCCCATTCAAAACGCGTTGATGTAGTGGCTTCCTCTGTCCGCGCCGTTACTTTGGCCTTGATTTCCCGCGCTGCTTCCTCTGTCTGTTTGGCCTCGATTATTTCCGCGCGTTTTAAAAGTTCCTCATCCCCTGTTACCGCTGCCGCGTCCGCATATTCATTTTTGCGGGTTTCCATTTCCGCAAGTTCTTTTGCGCGGATTTCCGCGGCGGCTTTTTCCTTACGGTTGCGCTCTTCAATCTGCCACTTGCCCATTTTACCTTCCAGCGCGCGCTGCACACTTTCCAGCGCGTCAACCTTTGGTTTAAACGCGGCATTGATTTTCTTTACTACCTGATTCAGCGGGTCAACAAGCTCCTTGCGTTTAGCGTCAAGCTCCTTAATGGCAAACTTGATTTTTTTCAGAAAGCCGCCGGCGTTGCCGAAACTTTCGTTGTCGGTTACCTCGATGCCCTGCACCGTGTCACTTAAAAACGTCAAGTCAATAGTCTGAATTGCCGTATTAACTTCCGCGTCCGTGTCAACCTTTACGATGTCCTGTATCATACTATTTCCTCCCCTTTAGCTTCTGCCGCGCCCTCGGCCTTTTTAAGCCCGGCAAGGCCGTCGAATATGTATTTGTTAAACTGCGCAAGCTCTGCCATCTTCATTTTGCTGACCAGTTTCGGTTTGTCGGTTTTGAAACAATCCTTTTTCATCATGGCCGCAAAATCAGCGAAAGGTATGTTTTCGTTGCGCGCGGCATAATACTCTTTAAGATGCGCCGTAATAAGCGCCACGAGCTCGCTGTTTTCATCGGCGGGTTTTGCTTCGGCCTTTGGTTCGGCCTTTCCTTCGGGGTTTGCAGCCGGTTTCGCTGCCGGTGCAGCCGGGGCCGGGGCATCTTTGCCCTCGTTTAACCACGCCACAAGCTCTTTGCCAAATTCAATACCCGGCTTTTCAATCTCTTTGTCCTGATATTTCCCCGTGCGGTCTTTTGTTATGCTTGCATAATGATTGTGATTAAGCTCAAAAAGGATATCGAATTCGTACTCGATGCCCTTGCCCTGTTCCGGTGCCATGCCTACCTTGCGCGGTGCCATTTTCCCCTTGCCGTTTTCCTCAATTATATATTCCGTTTTGCTGCGCATGGTTGCTATTACATGGCCGGGAAAACGCAACAGCGCGTCCACGAATTCGCGGTGCTTCGGTGTACCCTCGCCCCACGCCCGGAACGTATTGCCGCCATATTTTGCTTTTGCAAGCGCTTCGATTTCCTCAAGCAGCTCCTGCCATCCGTGTGA
>DATIKF010000299.1:0-1534 GCA_035477855.1 Dissulfurispiraceae bacterium | reverse complement strand
GCAGATCGAATGCCACGCGCTGTACGGCTTCGCTGTCGCTGACGTTGTCAAAGAACCGCAACAGAAGGATGCCGCACAGCAGTCCCGGAGGCAAGCAGGGCCGTCCCTGATCCGGCGAGTACATCCCAGCCAAGTCTCCGTCAGGGAACAGCATATCGCTCACGTGCGAGAGCCTGGCATGGAAAGAGTCGCTCGGAACCCGCGTCGGCCAGCACTGCGCTTCGAACAACGACCGCTGAGCATCTCGCTGCTTGAACATGGCTCGCCCTCACTTTGAACTCATGAATAGCGTTAGCAGCGAGTATAAATCATACCCAGCAATAGTCAAACTACCGTGTTCCCAGTGGACTTTTTCAGCAGGTTCCTAGGAGAGTGCTGAAAAACCATGCAATGGCTGGCTCAAGTCCACAACTGGTAGTAGGGCTCTCTCGTCCAGTGCACAGCCTGTTGTAGGGTTGAGCCAACGTTCATATGCTTTTTCAGCATACTCCTAGGAACCCACTGAAAAAGTCGACTGGGAACATGACAGTTGGACTATATCTGGTTATGCTTTATACTTATTAATAGCGTTACTTATCGGTACAAAGGAAGAGTGAGTCGTGTTCAAGAAACGAGATGCTCAGGGGTCGTTGTTTGAAGCACAGTGTTGGCCGACACGGGTTCCGAGCGACTCCTTCTATGGCAGGCTCTCGCACGTGAGCGATATGCTGTTCCCTGACGGAGACTTGGCTGGGATGTATTCGGCGGATCAGGGACGGCCCTGCTTGCCGCCCGGGCTGATGTGCGGCATCCTTCTGTTGCAGTTCTTTGATAACGTCAGCGACAGCGAAGCCGTACAGCGAGTGGCCTTCGATCTGCGCTGGAAGGTGGCGCTGCGGTTACCCCTGGACTTTGCTCCTCCGCATCCCTCGACGCTAAGCGTGTTTCGTAGCCGCCTGCTGGTGCATGGGAAGGAGCGTTACGCGTTCAATCGTCTGGTGGAGGTGGGGCGCAAGGCGGGCCTGTTGCAGGATAAGGTGACGCTGTTGATGGATACGACCCCCCAGCACGGGGCGGGAGCCGTGCAGGACACCTACACGCTGATCCGCAAGGCTACGCGGCAGCTGTTAAGGAAAGCTGGCTACAACCTACCGGGCAAGCGGCAAGGCTTGGCGGAGAAGTTAGCGGTGTATCTGGACAGTAACGAGAAAGCGGAGATCGACTGGAGCGACGCGCAGGCGCGTGGGGAGCAGTTGAAGGTGCTGGTGCGGGATGCGGAGGCGGCGCTGGAGTTGGTGGAGCACAGCGATGATCCTGAGGCGCGCGCCGCGGCCTGGCTGCTGACCAAGATCCTGGGCGACGACATCGAGGTAGATGAGGAAAGTGAGCCGCGCATCGCCCAAGGCGTGGCCAAGGATCGCATCGTAAGCGTTACGGATCCCGAGCTGCGCCATGGGCGCAAGAGCAGCAGTCAGCGCTTTGATGGGCGCAAGCTGCAGGTAGCCATGGATGCGGACAGTGGTTTTCTGTTGGCGGTGGAACCAATGGCCGCGAA
>DATIKF010000298.1:0-9183 GCA_035477855.1 Dissulfurispiraceae bacterium | reverse complement strand
CTTCCTACACAAACCGCCCGAGGCGGCGTTGCCCCCTCAGGCCGTCTGGATCAATCCGCCCAAGGAGGCCCCAAAAACAACGGATTGATTAGAGCTTAATTGTGAAAAGGAACTGTCTCATTCAACTTGACAACTTCCGATGTCCGGAAACAGGCTCCGTCCAATCTCAACGAATCCAGACGAGATCTCGATTACAGTCGTCACCGGTCGCATCCCTTGCGCTTTGGCGATATGAACGGCCATAGCATTGGCTCCAAAACCAAAGCAACCGCCAATGTCGGCATACGTGCCTATGCTGTTCATTTCGGCCCGAACTCGATCGCCGTATCGGTGCCAGAAGAGAGTACTCTTGAAGACGGCTTGGACAGGATGGCTTGGCCGCCTGATCATCTCTCGAGGGTAGGCGTCGTAGAATTGGGTAGGATCGAATTTGGTTGCAGGAACATTCATGATTGCCATCTCAATCTGGTGGACAAGAAGAAGACCGGCCCAAAAAACCGGCGAAATCAGGCGTTCGCCGCATACAACACGGCAGTGGTGCGCGCCGTTCTTTCCCAAGAGAACCGACCACTCTGATCGAAGCCCTTTCGTCGCAAAACACCCGTGTCCCAATGTCCCTCCAGGAGCCCTTCCATAGCGACTCCCAATGCGGCCTCATCTCCGGGCTCCACATAGATGGCCGCATCCCCGCCCACCTCCGGCAGCGATGATACGTTACACGTAACTACAGGCGTTCCACAGGCCATTGCCTCAAGAACAGGCAGG
Source organism: Dissulfurispiraceae bacterium (assembly GCA_035477855.1). Classification (GTDB taxonomy): domain Bacteria; phylum Nitrospirota; class Thermodesulfovibrionia; order Thermodesulfovibrionales; family Dissulfurispiraceae; genus JAAYUK01. The sequence continues at coordinate 8,418 of DATIKF010000298.1, read as the reverse complement.
CCAAATCCCTCATAGCTCGACGGGTACAGCAGGGCTGTCGCTCCGGCGTAGAGGAGTCGGAGATGCTCGTCTGAGATGAAGCCCAGTACATGCACTCTACTCCCATGCGCGTGGCCGGCAATAATCGAGAGGATATCCTCGGGCGGGTTGCGCCAGATGAGAACAAGATCGATGTCGGCACCCCGCTCAGCCAAGCTCAGAAACTGCCTCAGTACTGAAGGAGTGTTCTTGCGGCCCGCGTCGCATGCTACACTCAGGAAATACGGGCGACGAATATCGAACTGCCGGCGTAACTCATCGCGAAGCCACTGAACATCGTCTACAGGCCTGAATGTCCTGTTATAGCCCCAGTAAATCACATGCACCTTCTCCGCGGCAACTTTCCCAGTTTCTACAATGTCTCGCTTGGCACTCTGCGAGCAGGTGATCACGGCCCGACACCGCCTCGCTAGATTGAAAAATAAGGCTGAATCAGAGGGCCTGTGGAGGCGACGATCCGGGCAGACAGCAAACATGGCGTCATGCAACGTCACAATCGTACATTCAGGACGAAAGACAGGCGAGTAGTTGTGCGGTATGTGGAGCAGGTCATAAGGAGCCAAGGTCTCAACAATCGGCAGAATGCTTCGCGCAGCCAGAAACGGCTGCCATCTTGGCAGCGGCAGGTACCGTACCGGCGAAATGAAACCATAACTTTGAAGCCGCTCTCTACCCAATCGCTGACCAAACAGGCGTATTTCGACAGGGAGATCATCAAGTGTCTCCAGCGCACGTATGAGTTCCAGGGTGACACGACCTATACCTCGAAACCACTTCCGTGGCATCAGCGAGGAGGCGTCAATGACGACTCGGGGTTTTCGCACGGGAAGCGGCCTCTTCATACACTTCGATCACCTGGCTGACATGGTCTTGCAGGGAAACCACGTCGTCTGTCTTATCGGCCATTTCCCGGATACGACTCGGTTCAGCCAACACAGTGGCGATGGCATTTCGCAGGGCTGCCGCGTCGTTCGGCGGTACAAGGAGTCCGTTGATGCCGTCTTTGATCTGCATCTCTGCCCCGCCGCACCGCGTCGCGATCACGGGCCGCCCTACAGCCAGCGCCTCGGCGATGGTCAGACCAAACACCTCCAGATAGATCGCAGGATGGACCATGACGTCACACTGTTCGATCAACACCAGTGCCGCATCATGGGTTTGCTTGCCGTGCCACTTGGTATTCACATGTCGGTATTTGGCCCTGATGGTTCTTTCATATCTCTGCTCCGGCCGTGTCGCCGCCGCCCCCACGATATGCAGCTCGGATCGATCCGCCGGCAGATCTGCGAACGCTTCCAGCATTACGTGCAGACCCTTGACCCGATTGATCCTTCCCACGTAAATGAATCGAAGCGGACGGCCCTCCAAGTCTCCACTCAACGGGCTGCGTGGGGGAAGCGGGATGCCGTGCGGAAGCACAATGACCTTGGACCGGGGAATCCCGTTTCGGACCAGGGCGTCGGCAATCGCATGAGAGGGGGCAATATGCCTATCGACACAGTCCCGCAGGACAGCGATGTCGTGCAGCTTGTTCTGAACCTGCAGGGCGCTCGTGCAGATAGGCGTCACGAAGGGGACAAATCGCCTCCGTCGCACATACTCGCCCACATGTATCCAGGACCGTACGGATCCGCACATCGGGACCCGGCTCAGCAGTCGCCCCCCAGGAAGACCCTGCAAACAGCACCTCGGGCAGTACTCGAGAGAGGTCGCCAATTCGCAGATCCGATCCCGGCTGTCGAGCAAGGCGCCGGCGGGACAGACGATGCCGCCATGATGCGCAGTCACAACACACGGCACACCCATCTCGCGGCACACCGACGCGGCCAGCGGCTTCCAGCCATGCGCGTGGACAACCGTCGGCCCCACCTCCCGCACCACGGCCACAAACATCTCCCGCAATCGAGCTTGGCGCCACACAGGCTCCCCAGAACAATCCGCCCAGCGGCGAGGGATTTGCAGCTCATAGATCCGCACACCATCGACATCCCGCCTGTCAACTCGGCTCTCTTTGACCTCATCGAAGCAGAGACTGCACACCACCGGAGCGGCGTTCCGCTCGATGAGCCCCTCCACCAGATCCCGGACATATACCTGCCCGCCGCCATAGGACGATTGGTACCGGCCGGATAAGACCTCCAAAATGACCATTCCTTATGGTTCCTGGATGGAGGAGTCAGACACTGGTCGTCAATCCCACGCTCATACCGATTGTCCCTCGACCCGATTATCCCCTCCGCGCCCAGGCCGCTCGCCTGGAACGGCAAGCCTATCAGTGGCATGCGCTCTCGGCTCGGCACGATGACGCAACAGGCTTCGCAGCAGCGACGTGAGCCCGCGACACGGCGTGACTATGGTTGCACGAAGGATCTCCCCCCAATAAATGCCAATGTGCGAGCAGACAAAGCGACCAAGGCGGCCGTACCCATTCGCCAACACAAGCGTATGTCCATTGCCCGTCCTGCGAGCCTCAGCAAAGTAACGTCTTGCCGCGAAATATCGCCCATGTCGAATGAGCGTGCGCCCGCCGAGGAGTGAAAGCCTGGCAACAGTAGCTCGAAAGCAGTCAGTGTATGCCTCGGGTGCATTATCTCGAACATAATTGCGCATCATGACATGAACCCGAAGGTATCCAAAGGGGTCCTTCCACACCCAATTCTCCCCCGATATACGATCGCCGTCTCCATGGAATCGCATGTAAAAGACTGTTGCAGAGAGATGGTTCCAGCGCCTCCCGGCCAAAGCGTGCCTGAGATGCAATTCGGTCTCCTGCCCACGGCTAAGAGCTTCGTCAAAGGCTCCGTATTGGTCCAGAGTCTCCTTGCGATGAAGAGGACAGCAGATGAAGATATTCTTGCGCAGATAATAGGCCAGGTCAACATCTGGTGACCAGTCGGAGTACTCAAAGTACAGCTCCCGTCTCCCAGACTCTCTGATTACGCCGACGTCGCCGAAGACGGCGTCGATGCCGGGGGCCATGTGGGCGAGACGCTTTTCGATGCTGTCGGGGACAAGCAGGTCGTCGGAATCGAGGAACTGGATGAATTCGCCTTTGGACTCTCGCAGGCCGAGGTTTCGCGCGGCGCAGGCGCCTTTGTGGGGCTGTTCGAAGATTCGCAGGGTCAGCCCAGGATCCGCCTTCCACTGTTCGGCTACTTGTTGGCAGACGGAAACGGTATCGTCCGTAGAACCGTCGTCGACCACCAGGGTTTCGATGGGGCGGTACGTCTGGGTGCGGACCGATTCCAGGGCCTCCACAATCAGCCGCTCGCGGTTATAGACGGGGATGATGACGCTTACCAAACCACTCTCAAATGGATCGTGTTCATATGCCGGCGCGCCATAGTCCTGGTTGGCAGTAGACTTCCCGCAATAGATATTGTCTTTTGAATCCAATCTGCACTCACCCCACGGCCTGTTCCGAACAAGGTTTTCTCCAATGATTGGGTCTTGGCCAAACACGATGGCCGAGAATCCCAAATACATACCCGACGGCACCGACGACGCCCAGCACTCCAATGGCACCGAACTGTCCATCGCGACCGGCCACAAAAGAGCCGAACAACAACAAAACTACAGGCGCACCGATCAGGAACGTTCTGACAGGAGAACGACGCAACCAACGAAAAGCCATGAGGACGGCCAGGTAAGCACATATGGCGAAACTCAGCGCCACACCGCCGAAGAAGACCAGGAAGGTGGCATTTTGCTTCGCACGCAGAGGGCGGACCCCATCGACAGACAGGTAAACAAATGCCGGTCCAGCGGAGCAGGCCACAAATCCTGGGACGAAACGGTTATTGCGCCTCAGATTGTGATTAGCTGCGTAGCGACTCATATCACAATCCTCAATGGCAGCCATCGGCACAACGGCCACGTCTGACTGACGCGACAGCCAATCGAGCAAATCGAGAAACTGGTCAAATGTGATGCACCCCTTCTCCTGGTTGACCTCCAAGAAATCGTATTCATGAAACAATACGACGATGACCGGCGTGGAATCCGCAACGTCCCTGCACGAAGCGACGGCCTCCTTGATATTGGGAATTGAGCATGTACACGGCAGAAAGCTCAGATGGGACGACGAATCGGCGTAGCCGGCAATATCCGCTGAGAAATAACGAAACCCAGCATGTTCAACGGCTCTCACCGTAACCACATCATAGCTGTTCCACGGCGGGATAAAGATCTCTACAGGCATTTTGAGTTGTGTCTCCAGAAATGCCTTGCCCTCGCGAATCCTCTGCAATTGCGCGTCATAATCCATGCCCGCAAATTCAGAGTATAATCCCCCCCTTGCTATACCATTATTCTGATGAGAGTACCCATGTTGGCCGATCTCCAGGACCCCGTCTCTCGCTGCTTGAGCAAACAACTCAGCCTTCGCCTGTGACAACGGAATGTGCGTCTGCACACCGGCCTCGTGACAATCTCGGGCACACACAAACGGGACGATGCCGACCGTACAGCACATCGCGCGTTGTCGAAACGCATCGATTACTCGCGACTCCATCTCTGTGTATGACTTCGCGGATGGGTCATCATAGCGAAAGACAATCCGAATCCGTCGCGACTCGTATGCTGTCTTGGCCTCCGCCGAAAGACCCGTCGCCAGAATACACAGAAGAACGAACCAAGCGCCAATCGCTCCTGCTCCGAGCCGACTACGCCACCGAAGGCTGGATTCCACCTTTCGCTGCTCGGCCACTTGCCGGCAGACGGAGACGGTATTGTCCGTAGAACCGTCGTCGACGACCAGGGTCTCGATCGGGCGATACGTCTGCATGCGGACCGAGTCCAAGGCTTCGACGATCAAACGCTCGCGGTTGTAGGTGGGGATGATGACGGAGACCAGGGCGGGTTCGTAGTTGGTGGAGTCCGCCTGTGGCGAGGATTGGGGACCGGCCGGCGGAGCATTCGAAGCCGTCTTACTATCAGCCATGGAGCAACTCCTTGTAGATCTCAACCAGCCGGTCGTTCAGTTTCTGGATGTCGTAGTTCGCCTCGACATGCGCACGACCCGCGCGACCCATCTCGGGCCAGAGCTCCGGGGGCTCTCCCCTTCTGCGATGAGAACTCCCCCGCAGAATTCAACTGCATGCAGTACTTGCCTATTCGGCGGGCAACCCCGCCAAGACATCGGCGATTCGTTTACTGGCGGCACCATCGCCGTAAGGATTCGCGATACAACACCGATCTCGGTAGGCCGCGGCATCAGTAAGTAACACAGAGCACTCATATACAATGCGTGACACATCTGTTCCAACCAATCGGACCGTCCCAGCTTCGATTCCCTCCGGCCGTTCCGTCGTCTCGCGCATCACAAGCACAGGTTTCCCAAGAGAGGGCGCCTCCTCCTGTACCCCACCGGAATCCGTGAGGACGAAACTGGATCTATCCATTAACCAGACAAATGTCTTATAATCAACCGGGTCGATGAGGCTTATTCGGTCGCTGTTCTGCAAGAGTCTTCCTACCGGCTCTCGAACATTGGGATTCAGATGAACAGGGTAGACCACTCTGATGTCGGGAAACCGATTCACGACATCCACTATCGCTGCGCAAATTCTCTCGAAAGGCCTCCCAAATGACTCACGCCTGTGGCCCGTCACAAGAATCATCCTATGTCCGTCTAGGAAGTGTTCAAGGGCACTGGGCAACTGCGGAGGATCCCCGTTTAGCTGATCCCGCATCCACAGTAGCGCATCGATCACTGTGTTACCGGTTATGACCACATTGGTCTCAGGAACCCCCTCGTGAAACAGGTTCCTTCTCGCACGGCTGGTTGGCGCGAAACACCAACGGCACATTGTGTCGGTAACGCGACGATTCATCTCTTCGGGCCATGGCGCCATAAGGTTATGGGTTCGCAGGCCAGCCTCAACGTGGCCGATGGGAATGCGGCGATAGAACGCAGCAAGTGATGCCGCCAGGACTGTGGTTGTATCACCCTGCACGAGAACGACGTCAGGCTGCACCTCGCCTAGAGCATCCGTGACTGAGTTAAGCAATATCGAGGTCAGGCTTGGTAGACCCTGGCCCGGTCTCATGACTGAGAGGTTCACATCCGGCCGCAAGCCAAATATATCGAAGGCCTGCTGCGCCATAGTCTCATGCTGGCCGGAAGAGATGACGACGCATTCGAATGCGCTGCGCCGCTGCAGCTCCATAATCACAGGAGCCATCTTGATGACTTCTGGTCGAGTCCCAACAACAACAGCCACCTTGGGCATTATACCTTCCTCACTTCGCTCGAAGGGCCGATTCACGCTGATTCAGTGCACTGCGATAGACTCGAACAAACCGTTCTGCAATCTGCTTCCAGGAGAAACGGTCCTGGGCAATACGCCGACCCATTGCACCCATCGCACTGCGCAGAGTCACGTCGGCAATGAGCTTCGTAAGGTTATCCGCGAGGGCTGCAACATCATTAGGTGGCGATAACAATCCATTGATGTCATGTTCAACTAGCTCAGGAATCCCCCCGACATTGGTTCCCACAAGTGGGACGCCGCTTGCCAACGATTCGAGCCCCGTAATGCTTGTCGCTTCTTTCAAGGATGGCAAGACCGCGATATCTGCAACCTGATAGACACGCGACATGGAATCATTAGGCACAGGCCCCAACAAATGACAAGTAACCCTTCGAGATAGCGCTTGAATCCGTTGCGAAATCTCTTGACCGTAGTCTCCGTCGTGATCGGGCTTGTTCCCGGCGAAGATCAATACGCACAAGGATAGCACCTCGGGGCGCATACGCTCCAGCGCATTAAGATAGATATGGAGTCCGTTCTTGTGGGCGAATCTTCTTGCGCACAGGATGACACAGGCACCGTCAGCAATGCGGACCGCCGTGTTACCCAGAACAAGCACGCGGTCTTTCACGTGGCCGTCTGGTTTAAACCTCTGAGTATCAACCCCATTCGGGATATAAGTCACCCGTCCTTCGGGGTAGCCAAGTGCAACGGTCTTGGCACATAACTCCTGGCTTGGCGCCGTAATCCAGTCGCAGGACTCAGCCATCCGTCGCAGGCGGTCTCGATTGCTTGTGTTCTCGAATTCGGCAAGAAACATCGAGCTGTGGTTGGTAAATACCAGTGGCGTCTTGCCCGACACAGATCGTATTTCCGTTGGCCTCGTGTGTTCGTGTATGTGCAGAACTGCATCCGCCCGGTTTCGGCAGTATGCACGAATATGTCTCTTAACCATGAGAAGACAATATGCATTTCTATATCGTCGCAAGAAACAGGGAAAGCCCAAATGGACGATTCTCACTCCATCGCGGATCTCGATGCGTTCGTACATGAACCTACTTTGGTGCACGCGTTGCTCTACAGCAGTCAGTACTGTTACCTCATGGCCAAGTTGAACCAGCGCCTTTGATAGCTCCCAGGCGTGCGCCGCCATCCCCCCAATATTAGGAGGGAAATCATCGGTTATCTGGACTATTCGCATGCTTTCGTAGCTCCAAGCTTCTCGGCCATCGCACCGAAAATATACAAGTCCGCCAATGAGCTCTTGGCAAAATCCCCGTCATAAGGGTACGGATTGAGATGGTGTTCGATCAACTCCCAACGAGGGGCGTTGACTGCAATCCAGTCAGAGAACTTACGGTGGCGTACATGGGCGGCCTGACCTGACACTTGGCGATTACTATTGCTTGAGTAGATCGCCACCCATCTACTCGCGGAAGCGAAAAGCCTCTGCATATGCCACTCATAAATGTCGTCCTCTATCAAATGGTATATCACGTCAAGTGATAGACAGAGATCTGCCGTCTCGCCACCATATTCGTCAAGGTGTTTGAAGATCTTTGAATTGTCTCCCTGAAATCTGGCACGGCACAGGCCAAGGGCATGATCGCTGATATCGAAGCCAAGATATTGAGGATATACCGCAAGGCTGAGCTGGTTCCCATCACCACAACCGTATTCAATTACGGACATGACGCCCCTTTGTTGCACGAACTGATTTAACACCCTAGCCTTGAATTCTGCGAGATGAGCGTATGAGCCGGGACCCGAGGTACCACCGCCTGCATAGCGATCGCACCAATAACGGCCTGATCCGGTGAATGAGTCCCGTTTGGATGCTCTCACTGATAGAAGCCTCTTCAATATATGTGCGAACACAGATTGACCCACATCCAACAAGGAAGCTACACTTTCGCCTGGAAATACAGTACGAGGCAACAGGTGCACCGTGCTACGTTGTATTCAGCCACTGCTCTGGACTCGCGCAGCGGAAGTTGTCAAGTTGAATGAGACAGTTCCTTTTCACAATTAAGCTCTAATCAATCCGTTGTTTTTGGGGCCTCCTTGGGCGGATTGATCCAGACGGCCTGAGGGGGCAACGCCGCCTCGGGCGGTTTGTGTAGGA
>DATIKF010000297.1:0-1698 GCA_035477855.1 Dissulfurispiraceae bacterium | reverse complement strand
GACGGCAAGGGGCGCTGGATGGACAACGTCTTTATCGAGCGGCTGTGGCGGTCATTAAAATACGAGGAGGTGCATCCGAAGGCATACGGCACGATGATCGAGTTGAGACAGGGTATAGCAGCATACATGGAGAAGTACAATTGTCGGCGTCCTCATCAGGCGCTTGACTACAAAACGCCCGATGAGGTTTACTGGACTATACTGCCGCATGAGCGGGCAGCCTGATGCTGAGCAGCTTCCCACTTAAGAATCGCTTGCTCCTGTCCAAACGACCTGAGCCACTTCTATCATCGGCGGTACGGCGTTGCCTATCTGTCTGGCAATTTCAATTTTGCTCCCGACAAATCTGAATGAATCAGGGAATGACTGTAGCCGTGCCGCCTCACGATGAGTAATTGGCCGGTGTTGGCTGGGATGTAGGTAACGGCCTTTTTCCGGTTTGAAAAATTCTGTGCGTATAGTGAATGCCGGTCTATCCCACCACAGCCGTCCAAAAAGGTCTGTGCCGCCTTGTGTTTTGCGAATCCAGCAGGCCGGCGTAATCTCAGGCGCAAGCCGTTGAAGGTCGAAACGATTCATTCCTTCTTTTGGTATGGTCTTGTATCTTTTTAAACTCAATGCCGTAGGGGTTCTTCCAAATTGCAAATCCAACGGCGGCGGTTCATCTCTAATGTCGGTGCCGACAGGCTTCGGCAAATCGCCGATTGCATCCCGGACAGTTTGCCACGGTCTTGGTTCTGAAATATGTTTATTGAAGTCCTCCGTGAAAAGAAGTCCTGTTTGCAGCCCGACAGGCTTTAGATGTGTCTTTTTAGGTGGGAAAAACTGCGAAGGATCTGTAAATTTACACCCGATTATAAAAGCCCTCCAGCGGGTTTGAGAAACTCCATAATCAGCCGCACACAGCTTGGCCCATGACAATTTAAACCCGAGGGAATGGGCAACGTCGATTATTTCGGAGTGTTCCTCCGACCCAATAAGTTGAGGAACATTTTCCATGACAAATATCTGTGCCCCGGCATGTTCGACAATCTGAAGGTATGGTCGCCAAAGCTGTTTTCTTGAGTCATCTTTTCGTCCTTTGTTCAGAAGACTGAAGCCCTGACAAGGAGGCCCGCCGATGACAACATCAGCTTTAGGTATTTCATTAATCCTGTTTTCTGCTATTTCTGAGATATCGTCAGTTGTGCAATGACATCCGAAGTTCTTTTCATAGGTTTTTGCCGCGTAAGTGTTGAAGTCATTCGCCCAGACTGACTCGAATATCTGTCCAAAAAACTGAGAGAAACCGAGTGTAAGACCACCTGCGCCGCAAAACAAGTCCACAATCTTATAGTTTGGGCCGGTCTCTCGCAGTAAACCCGCTTGTCTGAGAAGATATATTGATTCATCATCAGTAGAGGCACGATATTTTGCTGGTATTTTCTTATTTCTCACCATGTTGATATTATGCTTTTTTATAATGTTTCAAGCAATAGAGCGAGCAGGAAGCTTTAGTCTCGGTGCTCGCGCCTATTTCGGCAGTCAATGAGGCAGTTGAGCCGCCGCGAAGCGGTCGGTTTCGAACTCCTGGTTCTTCGCCCGAGCGGAGCGAGGGTGACAGGAGTTCCGGCTCAACTGCCTCATTCTTCCCCGAGCGAAGCGAGGGGAAGAACCAGTTATTAGATAGTTACAGAGCTATAGCAGAAAGTTTTAATC
>DATIKF010000296.1:0-2714 GCA_035477855.1 Dissulfurispiraceae bacterium | reverse complement strand
TCCTACACAAACCGCCCGAGGCGGCGTTGCCCCCTCAGGCCGTCTGGATCAATCCGCCCAAGGAGGCCCCAAAAACAACGGATTGATTAGAGCTTAATTGTGAAAAGGAACTGTCTCATTCAACTTGACAACTTCCGTTGCGATGGTTTTGTGGGTGCTGTTAACCGCCATTTCGACGCTTCTGGTTATGGTCTAGACTTGTATTACCCAGGAGAGGTGGCAGAGGGACGGGTTAGGCGCTTTGACAAATTCCTACATCTGTACAAACTGCATGGTTCTATCGACTGGCAGAGACGCGATGGAACTATCGTTCGTCAGGGAACCCATGACGGAACCGTCGATTGGGCTGCGTGGGGCAAGATGGATGAGGGCAAGCGAAGCGATTGGGCGAAAGCCCAGGGGAACAAGGAACTCCCGTTGGGTATCATGCCGACCGAGGTAAAGCTGTCGCAGACGCTTGCTATGCCATACGCCCACCTGTTTCGGGCATTTCATCAACGGTTGCAGGTGCCGCAGACATTTTTGATCATTATTGGATACGGGTTTGGGGACGAGCACATAAACTCTCTGATTAATGACGCGATGACAAACCCCAGTCTCGTACTGCTGGTAGTATCAAAGGGGCCTTCGGAAGACTTGAAGGGAAGAATTGCGAAATACCGGTCGGCTGGCGAGCGGGCATTCCTGCTGGAGTCAACCTTCGAAGATTTCGCAGACATGTACTTGCCTAATGTTGCTTGGGTTGATGACCAAATACGTATGCTGAAGGCCGAACGAGAACTCAAGACGATAGATGGCAACAACGAAGACGGGAGTGGCAATGGTGCGAAGCAATGAAATTGGGCGGGTAGTTGCTGTTCACGGTTCGTATGTCAAGATCGAACTCGATTCAGAGCATCGTAGTCCTGTACGGGCGCACCTTGATGGAGCACAGACACAAATACGTATTAACGCGTATGTGACCTTCGATATCGGCCCCGACGAATCGTTATTGGGTATCATTACTGATCTAGATTCACATGAAACGTTTGAGCCGTCCAGTGAGGAACTGACACTGGAGTTGGTACGTCCCCGTCGGCTGGCTTCAATTCAATTGCTCGGGACGCTCAAGCTAAGATCCAAACATGGAATGTCGGCTTATGAATTCGACCCGGGCGTTAATCTACTACCTACCCTGGAGACTCTGGCCATTCCCGCGCGTGCGGAGATTCTTGAGCAAGTCCTGGGTAAAGCTCCATGTCGAAACAGACCGTCAAACTGGAGGGGGGAAAGCGATTCCTGCGAATACGATGCCGCGTTAAGACTGGGCGCAGCTACAGCAGAGCCGGACAAACCGGTGTGCAGTTCCTTCAATGACCTATTTTCGAGACCGATGGCCGTGGTGGGTAATACGGGATCTGGAAAGTCCTGCACAATCGCGCGACTGATTCAGGGGGCCACAAAGAAGACGCCCAATTTCAAACGTGTGCGAGTGTTTGTACTTGATCTGAATGGCGAGTATGCCTCTGCCTTTGGTGTGAACAACCCTACCGCAGGTCGACAACCGGATTCGATGTATGCGAACGGTGTTGAATTTGGCATCCCGGTGTGGACGATGAATGCGGCTGAAGTGTGTGAATGGCTGAGCACCGCGGAACAGACCCAACAACCGGCATTAGTGAATTTGTGGGCAATTGCCAAGGGTGCGAAGAAGAGTGCGGATGCTCCGGGGGAGGATTATCGTTCCGCCGTTCAGAACCTATGTATTATTGAACAGCTTATCGAGTCTCCGTCGGGAAACAAGAAAGGTGTCGAGAGCAAAGAGTGTTGGGCAGCTGCTACGGCATTCGCACCGAGCCTGAAGGAAACAGATGAAGGGAAGTCTATTGAGAATATACTTGCGCAGGTGAATCCAAGTGTCTTTACGCCATTATTCGGACGTAGCTTCGGCGCGAGCGAGCCGACGTTGAAGAAATCGGTAGCGACGTTATTAGAACAACTTCGGGTGAAGGCAGGTGCCTTGCCGACTGTCATTGAACAGACGGCGGACAAGCCGGAATATTTTGATGTGTCAATATTGGATTCGCCGAGCGGGTTGGAATGCGCGGCGGAGTTGTCTCCAGGAGACAAGACAATGAGGCAATTCCTCGCAGGACTCCAATTGCGCATCCAAAATCGACGAAAAGACAAACGATGGCAGAGTTTCTATAACTATGACAGGCTTCAACCTGCTGTGAAGAACGCTGGCGAGTGGTTCGGATACCTTGGAATTGGGAAGGCGGATGTTCCATCTGTGACGGTGATTGATTGTTCTATGCTGGCTCATGAGGTCTTACCATACGCGTGCGGAATTGTCGGGCGTATGCTGCTTGAAGTGCGGGAACAAATGGACGCGAGCAAACGATTTGAAGAACCGTGGGTCATTGTTCTTGAAGAAGCGCACAATTACATCCGACCGCATCGGCAAGATGAACCGAGAGGCACGAAGGTATCACGCGAGACATTTGAACGGATTGCGAAGGAAGGCCGCAAGTTTGGACTCTCGTTGATTGTGGCGAGTCAGCGGCCAAGTGAAATCAGTCCGACCGTGTTAAGTCACTGGACAGTGCCATGTTCTGGCCTGTCTTCGTGGCGGGATAGTCAACCCGTTTCCCGTTCCATTCTCGTCTGACACAGTTGGGTTGACAGTTCAATCCAACGATCTACCAGGGTACGGAGGCGACCGTAGTTCTTCA
>DATIKF010000295.1:0-20022 GCA_035477855.1 Dissulfurispiraceae bacterium | reverse complement strand
CTAATGCTACTTTAGCCTTGAATGCCGCCCCGTGATTCCGTCTCGTCCTCTTTCCCATGTCCGCTGCTCCTCTCTATCCCTTGTAGTTTAGAGCAGCTCCCCTCCACTTTACACCCTGTCCGATTTTGCTGGACCACCTCTCTTCTTGCGCATCAGTGCTTCGCGGCTCCACCCGTAAAAGTGCTCGGCGGCAGGGTTGGCGTCCACGACGTCGCCGTTTTCAGGATCGATGACGAGCATAACCGTGTGCATGTTCTCGAAGAGTGCCCGGTAGCGCGCCTCGCTGGCCTTCATCGCATCCTGTGCCGCCCGCATGTCCGTCAAGTCGACGAACATTGCCAGCGTGCCGATAACCTTGCCCTGGGCATCGATTTCCGGCAAGGTCCGCAGCAGTGTCTCGACAATGCGCCCGTCACGCGCTACCAGCTGTCGTTCTTCGGAGGTAAAGCGTCCGTTCATCGCCCGATGATAGCCCCCGTCCAGCAGTGCGCGGCGCGATTCAGGCGTGTACAGGTCAGCCAAAGGACGGCCCACCGCTTCCGTCCGCGTGTAGCCAAGCGTGCTCAGGAACAGTTCGTTGCATTCGGCAATGATCGGCACCCCTCCCTCATTGTGAGTGAGGACATACATCGCCGGTGCCCCCTCGAAGAGCGCACGGTAGTGCTGTTCTGCCCGCTTGTGTTCGGTGATGTCAAGCAGGGAAACGACGCTTTTCTTCGTGCCGGGCAACAGCCCTATATCGAGAATAGCCTCACGTACATCTCCGGCTTTATTGATCAGCTTCGTCTCATAGCGTTCCGGCGCTTTTTCCGAATCCCCGCGCCGTGCTTTGTGGTATTTCAGCATTGTCTCGAGGCTCTCAGGTGAAACATACTTGGTCCATTTTGTGCCGATGATCTCTTCAGGGCTGTATCCGGTAACCACCAGATTGGTCTCGTTCGCCATGATGATGGTGGTGTCCTCATCAACCAGCAAGGTTGCCGTGCCGGTGGCTTCGAAGATCGCATGGTACGTAGCTTCGCTTCTTCGGGCCAATTCCTCCGACTGCTTGCGCAGACGGAGAAGCATCGCCACCTTGGTCTGGAGCTCCGTCTTGGAGAAAGGTTCTCGCAGGCAGTCGTCAAATCCATCTGCAAGCCAGGATCCGATGGGCTCATGCGTGCGCAGCGCAACCATAGCGGGTAAAAAAACGTCCGTTGTTTGTTTCAGGGCGAGCACCTGCCGGCCGATTCTGACAGCTGAAGGAGCGTCCAGAATATAAAGATCGGGCAGCGTCCCGTTTTCCGCATCGAAATCGGCGACGTCATAACCAAGACCGGACAGCAGTGCGGTTACCAGCTCCCGTTCTTTCTGACTGGAAAAGCATGCTGCAATGGTTCTTTTTTTATTCGCCATTTCCTGACTCCTTGTGCCGTGCGGGGGAAGATGAAGGCGATTATCTGGTTCACAGACAAAAGCGGTTTCACTTTAGCACCCTTCGTCAAAGTATAGCAGACTCCCGTTCAGCACACGACTGCTGCCGAAGAAGCCTGTAACAGCAACATGGTAATGTCCACATAGAGCAAGATAGAGATGTCCTCTGCTAATCTGAGCACTTCAACCGAAGGAGGTTCAGGTGGCAGGAGAGGGCATAGTACAGATGAGTCAAAAAGAGCTGAAGCGGCTGCATATAATCCAGAAGCACATAAACGGGCATATAAGGGCAGCAAGAGGCGGCGAGGATGTTGCGAATGAGCATACGGCACGTTCGGAGAACGGCAAGGAGAGTCATTCTGGAAGGCGCGGCAGGAGTAGTAAGCCGCCGTCTCGAAGAACGACAGAGGGGACTGGAGCTGTATCGACAGAAGTATTGGGATTTTGGCCCAACATTAGCGGTAGAGAAGCTGTGGGAGCTGGACGGGATAAAGCTGAGCAAAGAGACCTGTCCCCTCTCACAATCAACCGTCATCGCACCCAATTGGGTTGGGCAGCGCGGGCGAGAAGCGTAGGAACCTCTTCACCCGCGCAACCAGTCAAAAGACCTCAGTAGCCGCGATCTTTACATGCTCACCGGTATCATATCATTTTCAGCAGGACAAGCGCCGGAATGACAAAAATCGAAGTGGTACAAAGAGTTATAATACGGACGCACTTTCTCAAAACATTTCTGGGTTCAAATGAATTTGACGTGCGTCTCTTTGCAGTGCTGCTTCTCTAACTGTTCTATAATGCGGCGGATAATGTTTCTCCGCAGATCAAGCTCAACCGGAATATTCGGGTCCTGATGCGCCTCGTTGATGCGCGTACCGACAATGCAATAGACAATATCGCTGTCCAGCATCATCGAAAAGAGCGTTGAAGCCGGGTCTTTCGGGTCGTCTTCCGGAAGAGCGCCGGACTCCAGCATTCCTGCCACCCTGTTCAACGTCAATGTGCCTTCAGTGATAAGATCCGCCCCGTCCATGGACGCTCCCGGAGGCACGCCGGGGGCACAGAAATCCATGTTCGTCTCAATTTCACGGTCCAGATTGCGCGCTATGATATTTGCGGTCGTCCCGCCGCTGATAACCCGTTTCCCGGGGAACGTATCGATAAGACGCGCCAGGTCGGCATCGCGATCCCGGGCAAACGGCGGCCCCGTGACCAGCAGCATCTGCCGCGGCTTGCGAAAATAGATGACACTGCAGGTGACATCGTCAAGCGCTCCCCGACCGTCCATCTGGACTGCCCGCCGCACAATGCGCCGTGCCAGCATATGCGCAGAAATGTCCTTTTCGATGCCCAGACTCCGTTCTATGAAGGGCTTGACCCCGTCGCCCCAACCGAGCGGCGTTCCCGGGCTGCCCATCCCCGCCTGCGAAACGCCATCTGAAAAAAAGACGATTCTGTCGCCAAGCCGGACATCGAATTCCGAAAACAGAATGATGCGATCGTTCCACTTCTTGAGCAGCACTTCCTGCTTGTCGACCGTCACCTCGGCGCCGTCCCGAAAAAAAATGAACGGGGGATTGCCGTGTTCTATAATGCGCGTCCTCCCTGTGGAGTCGATATCGACGACGGTGAACGTCGAATAGCTTATCTTCCGCACACTGCAAATCGGCAACGTGTTCATAATGATTTCAGCAGAGGTGCGCACATCCTTGGAGCTTGCAGTATATTTGAGGGCCATCGTTGCCGTAAGCGTTGCCAGAACGCTCGCCTTCACCCCGCTGCCGAGACCGTCGGCAAGCACCGAGACAACCCGGTCTTCATCCTTGAGACGCTGCGACAAAAAAACATCTCCGGACACAAACTGCTTCCGCTTGGCCGTCTGATAATGATCGACCTCTATGACATTTTTCTGCTGAATGCTGATCAATTGGGCCCCTCGTCATCAACAGGAGTAAACGATTCTACAATGGAGTTGAGAATAATCTCCGACTCGGCAGCGTTTTCTCCGATAAGGTATGCAATCTTCTGCACCGTCGTCAGATTCTGCTGAATGACATGCCGGGCGCGCTTGATAACCTGCTCTCGCTGCATGGCGGGATTCGTGATGTCCTCAAACAAAGCGCCGACCAGAGCATGCTTTTCGATGGTAAAGACCATGGCATGCAAGATGCGCCCCTTGAATCGCAGATCTTTTTCGATAAGATCTTCACCGCTCCTGATAACGCTCTGGAAGAGCCGGTGAAACGGCATGACAGACTCAAGCATCTCTCCCTCCAGATGCGGCGGACTCTGGCTTTGATCGGCGGCTCCGCCGGGACCGAACAGCCTCGAAAAAACCGGATTGCACTCAAGCACCTTCATGTTCTGATCAACGATAACAACCGCGGAGGGCATCTTCTGAATCAGAATATGCGCCTTCTTCTGCGCAAGCGTGCGCATGTAGGATACGCACATCGACAGCTCGGCCTTCCCCTCGATAAATGCCCGGGCAAAGTCGCGGCACGAGTCATACCCGCAGCCGCCGCAATTTAACTCGTCCGTTTCCGACACCTTTCCGATCTGCCGCAACGCCTCTCTGATGCGGTCGTCGGAAATGTCCTCATGGTGAACAGGATCGGGAACATAGACCTCAGTGATATCAAGCTCCGATTCAGACACTTCACCCGCTGCTTCAGCGTAGTGAGCAATCCTGTAATGCTTGCAAACGGTCGAAACGCGGCTCTGGCTCTTCGGGCCGTTGACACATCCGCCGAAACATGCCAGAAGCTCCAGAAAAAGATTTTCCTTTGGCCGCAGGTCTTCAACGCCGCTCAGAGCCTTGCTGAACCGCCGGATGCCCGAAAACTGGATAAAGTGTGTCGGCAGTTTGCCCTGCTTCTGCCCCTGAATGCTGGCAATCATTCCCCCCTCAATCGGATAGAGCGCTCCCTCCCGCGATCTCCGCGGGATAAAAACATCATCTCCTTTTTCGCGGATAGCTTCCACATCAATCTGCGCTTCTTCAAGCCATCTGCGCAGATCCTCAAATGTCAGCGCTACCTCAACCAGTTCAGGATGAGTATCGGACTCGAGCTTTTTTGCAATACATGGCCCGACAAAGACTACGCCGATTTCAGGCCCGAAATGCTTGCGCAACAGGCGGGCATGCGCAAGAAGGGGCGACAGGAAGTCCGTCAAATAGTGTGCATAGCGGGGCTCAAACTTGCGAAGGTATTCGACAGCTGTCGGACATGCTGATGAAATAAAGACTTCGCCGCTTGAACGTTCCAGCAGGCCGCCTACATGCGCGCTCACCTGTTCGGCTCCCATCGCAGTCTCCGACACGCCGAAGAATCCGAGCTTCCTGATGGCTGCTATGAGCTGTCCGGGACGCAGATCGGAAAACTCACTGACAAACGAGGGAGCAAGGGAAACAATGACTTTCCCACGCTCTGCCAGCAACCGTTTGGCCGCCGGAACATCATCGCGAACCTGCTTCGCACCGCTTGGACAGATGTAGACACAATGCCCGCAGAGAATACACAGATCGTTTATGATGGACGCGTATGCGTCTTCTATCTTGATGGCCTTGACAGGACACTCCCGGACGCACTTGTAACAGTCCTGGCATTCGGTTTTTTTTGTATAAATAGGATAACTCTTGTCCATGAAAGGCTCCGTTCTGATTGCCGGCTTATCCATGGCCGTACTCATGATGAACGATCTGCATCATCATTGTCGGGTAAGGAGTCGCGGCATAGCTGTTCAAAATACGGAAGAAGTTCCCGCAGTGTTGCAGGGAACATGCCCGGATTCACCTGGTGATACGGTCTGTCGTTGAAAATGATATTCGGACCGAGATGGCAGTTCTCCTGGCAGCGATGGCCCTTCAGCTCAATGCAGGTCTCGAGGTTATGCACCTTGAGATAATGCCGTATCAGGCCGATGTTCTCGTCATTGCCCCGCGGGTAGCATGAACTGCCCATACACATTGATATTGCAATTTTTTTTCCATTTTTAGCAGCATCTTCGCTCATAAAAGCATCTCCTTTGCCGCACAAGTGCAGGATCCTCCGCGACGTCCTCCGGGACCCTTCCCGAGGGGACGTCCAAGGTCAGCAAACAACTGCTTCATCTGTGCATGTTCAAATTCAGCATCTTCATGAAAACAGAGCTTTTCAGGATATATCTCATAGCAGCGGCGGCGGGTCGCCGGCGTCAGATTCGGCATGACGACATTTGCTCCACGCTGCAGGGCCAGTTTGCGTCCCGCTTCGCGATTGAGAGATGCGAGAGATGTCGTGCCCGGTATGTTTGCATCCGGGCAGAGTATGCGTGTCAGGGCGATAACTTTATATGCCATCTCCTCAGTGCTCGGGACTTGTTCTCCCTCCGGCAGGTTTGCATATGTCGAGCCCTGTCCAAGCGGGGTTTCCGGATGCGGCAGAAAAGGGCCTGCGCCAATCATGTCCAGTCCCATCTCGCGAAACAGAAACAAATCATTTATCAGCGCGTCGTAACTCTGTCCGGGCAGGCCGATCATGATTCCGCTGCCGACCTCGTACCCGAGCTCCTTCAGGATGCGGAGCAGCCCTTTCCTTGAGTATACCCTGTTCGGCAGCGCCGGGTGAATCCGCTCGTACAGCTCATCATCAGACGTCTCGAATTTCAGGAGATACCGGTCCGTTCCGGCTCCACGCCAGGCAGCAAGTTCCTCAGGGAACCGCTCCCCAAGACTCAGCGTGACCGCCAGAGGTGTTTCTGCCTTTATCCTCCTGACCAGCCCTGCAACCCAGTCAGCTCCCAGTCCATAGTCCTCGCCGGACTGCAGCACAATCGTCCCGTAGCCGCGGCTCACCGCGACGCAAACGCACTCCATGATCTCGCTCTCACTCATGCGATACCGCTCAACAGCGATATTGTCCCGCCTCAGCCCGCAATACGCACAATTCTGGAGGCAATGGTTCGATATTTCAACGAGGCCGCGCAGATGTATTTCGTCTCCCACGCAGGTTTTCCGCACTGCGTCAGCCTGGGCATACAACCCGGCAAGCCGCTGCGGATCGATCTCATGCAGCCATTTCAGAACTTCTTCACGACTCATCATGAGCCCGACACCCTGCTCCCTGAATCCCGGACCTTCTTTCGATAGGCTTCCAGCGCCGCCGGGAACGGCCCGAGTGCGCGCTCAAAGATACCGAGACTATAGGCAATGACCAACCCGTAGTTGGTGACCGGCACCCCTGCATCCGCGCACCGGCGAATGCGGGTCTGCACCTCACGGCGGTTCATGGTGCAGGCACCGCAGTGAATCACGAGCTTGTACGATGCCAGATCATCCGGAAAATCGTGCCCCTGATAATGCACGAATTCAAGCTTGCCTCCAACGTACTGCGTCAGCCAGCGCGGTATTTTGACCCGACCGATATCTTCTCCGATAGGATGATGTGCGCATGCCTCCGCAATCAGCACCTTGTCGCCGGACTTTAAAAAATCAACCGCCAGCGCGCCTTCGACCTGCCTGACTAGATCTCCTTTATAGCGCGCAAAAAGGACCGAGAAGCCCGTCATGGGGATATCGTTCGGCACATCCGCTGCAACCTTCAGGAATGCCTGCGAGTCGGTGATCACAAGTTTCGGCGGCATTTTCAGGCGATCCAGCGCAGCACGCAGTTCGCGCTCCTTCACCACCATGCAATAGGCATCGCTGTCGAGCAGATCACGAATAGTCTGCACCTGCGGAAGGATAAGGCGGCCCTTCGGAGCCTCCTTGTCGATCGGAACGACAAGCAGCGCAAGCTCACCCGGGCCGACGAGATCTCCGGCAATCGCAGGCGGCCGCAGGCACTCCGGCGGAACGCTCGCCAGCAGCGCTTCCCGAAGCGCCTCAAGCCCCGAGCGCTTTGCCGCTGAGACCATGACAGCTCGATTTCGCCATTTTCCCGGAAGGACCGATAGAGCAGTGTCTTCATCAATCAGATCCGCCTTGTTCAAAACAATGACGACTGCTGTGCCACGCTGCGCCATTTCGCTCACAAGCATTTCCTCGAAGTCACCCCAGTCCCCGGCCTCCGTCACCAGCACGGCAAGATCGACCCGGTCAAATATCTGCCGTGTCTTTGCGATACGCATCCCCCCGAGCGCGCCAATGTCATCAACGCCGGCAGTGTCGATAAACAGAACCGGCCCGAGCGGCAAAAGCTCCATCGGCTTCTCTACCGGGTCGGTCGTCGTTCCGGCAATGTCGGAGACTATCGAGACCTCCTGACGAGTCAGGGCATTCAGCAGGCTCGACTTGCCGACATTGCGGCGGCCGAAAAACCCGATCTGTGTCCGCATTCCTTTTGACGCCGGCTGCATCATTCCTCCACATCAGCAGTGATCAGAGCCCATGTTTTTCCTTTTCCAACCGGGAAGCTCCGGGCACTAATCACTGTTATTCTCGTGTCCCAATCTGCATACTGCTTCAGGGCTTATCGCCCGATCAAATGCCGCTTCGGTCAACAAGCCCCATTCCACGACAATCTGCCGTATGGTTTTCCCTTCCGCTTCCGCCCGCTTCAGCACATCGCACGCCTTCTCATACCCGACGTGCGGAATCAGTGCGGTTGCGACGACTGTCGAACGCTCAAGCTGTTTTCTGCAGCGATCTTCATCGGCCGTGATGCCGT
The DNA here is from genome assembly GCA_035477855.1 of Dissulfurispiraceae bacterium. GTDB lineage: Bacteria > Nitrospirota > Thermodesulfovibrionia > Thermodesulfovibrionales > Dissulfurispiraceae > JAAYUK01. Next base: position 11,962 of record DATIKF010000295.1, on the reverse strand, counting down.
CAACACACAGCTCGCGCAGAATGCGGCAGCTCCGCTCCATCAGCGTCACGCTGTCCAGAAGGCAATGCGCTATCAGCGGCATGAAAGGGTTCAGCTCAAGGCTGCCGGATGCGCAGGCAAAAGTGAGGCTTGAATCATAGCCGAACACCAGCATTGCCGACTGGCTGACCGCTTCGGGGATAACCGGGTTCACCTTTCCCGGCATAATGGAAGAGCCCGCCTGCCGCGCGGGCAGGCTGATTTCACCGAGACCCGCATCGGGGCCTGATGAAAGAAGACGAAGATCTCCGCACACTTTATGCAGGGAAACCGCCAGCGCCTTCACCATTCCCATGACTTCCGCAAACACATCCGCATTCTGGGTCGCGTCGACAAGGTTTTCGGCGCGGGCAAATCCGATGCCGGTCAGTTCTCTGAATTTGTCTACTACGCGGAAAATATACCGGCGCGGCGCGGTCAGTCCGGTGCCGATTGCCGTGCCGCCAAGGTTCACCACGCGGAGCCGCTCCTCGCACTTGAACAGCCTCCAGCGGTCGCGGTTGAAAGCTTCCGCATATGCTGCCATTTCCCGGCCAAGCGTTATCAGCACGGCATCCTGCATTTCGGTGCGGCCAACCTTCACAATATGGGCGAGGCGCTTTTCCGCATCCTGAAACGATTCCTGCAGTTTGAGGACTTCATCTTCAAGGCGGCGGAGAGACCAGATGGCGGCCAGCCTGAGCGCAGTCGGATACGTGTCGTTGGTGGACTGGTGGAGATTGATATCGCCTATCGGAGAAACAACATCATAACGACCGTACGGCAGACCAAGCAGTTCCAGCGCCCGGTTCGCAATCACTTCATTGACATTCATGTTCATGCTGGTGCCTGCCCCGCCTTGGAGCGGATCGACCACCACATGCTTCGTGAGCTTACCTTCCGCCATCTCCCGGCAGGCATCGATAATTGCTGCGGCCTTGCCGGGACTTTCCTGCCAGACTCCCAGATCCAGGTTCGTTGCGGCACTGGCCCACTTCACCATGCCGAAAGCCCGAACCATGACTTCCGGAAGCGGGCGCCCGGATAGGGGGAAGTTATCCAGGGCCCGCAGGGTATGGATCCCATAAAGGAGGTGGGCCGGAAGCTCTTTATATCCTAAAAAATCGTGTTCCGTTCTCGTTGCGTCATCTGCCATATTCGCACCACCTGTCGAGGCAGCTCAGAGTGCGGAAATCAAGCCTTCCGCCTTCTGACTTTATACGAACACATCCCGCCTGCCGTTCTGGACTTCGGCAATCTGGTTCACGGTGAATGCCCGCGTCCGCGGGTCCATTGCTGCAAGACGCCTGCTGATTAACGTCTCGCCGACGGCACGCGTATCAGGGGCCGCATAATCGAGCAGATACTCCATAAACGTTGACAGGGCGTTCGGATCGCAGTGAGTTTTGATTTCGCCCGGTTTCGCGAGGTCCATAAAGTCCATGCCGGTCCGGCCCATGCGGTAGCAGGCGGTGCAGAACGAGGGCACATAGCCCATTGCCGCCAAATCCCGCACAACTGCTTCCAGAGATCGGTGGTCGCCGAGTTCGAACTGTCCGGGAGTCTCATCGCACCCTTCGGCATAGCCACCCACATCAGTGCGGCTGCCGGCCGATATCTGAGAGACTCCGAGCCGGAGCGTCTCACACCGCATTTCGGCGTTTTCGCGGGTTGACATGATGATTCCGGTGTATGGAACCGCAAGGCGAAGAATGGCGACTGCTTTTTTGAAATCGGCGTCGCTCATTAAATAAGGGGAATCGGTTACGCAGCTCGATCCATCCGCCGGTTCGAGCCGCGGGACGCTGATGGTATGAGGTCCAATGCCGAAGCGCTCTTCCAGATGCCGGATCTGCTGGAGCATTGCAAGCACCTCAAATCTCCAGTCGTACAGGCCGAAAAGCACCCCGATGCCGACATCGTCGATCCCTGCCTCCATGGCACGGTCAAATGCCGTCACACGCCAGAGGAAATCCTTTTTCGGCCCGGCGGTGTGGTACTTCTCATAGGTTTCGCGATGGTACGTCTCCTGGAAAAGCTGGTACGTCCCGATGCCGGCCTGCTTCAACCGGCGGAACTGATCCACCGTCAGCGGCGCGATATTCACATTGACGCGGCGGATTTCGCCGTTGTGGATCCTTGCAGTGTAAACAGCGGCAATTGAGTCGAGCACATGCTGGAATCCGTCGGCAGAGGGATCCTCGCCGGCAACCAGCAGCACGCGCTTGTGCCCCTGCCTGACGAGCTCCTCGACCTCACGGACAACCTGTGCGCGGCTGAGGGAATGTCTTTCAATACTGTTGCCGGCGCGGAACGCGCAATACGAGCATTCATTCACGCAGCGATTCGAAACATACAGCGGTGCAAACAGGACGATGCGCGGGCCGTAGATCTGTTCCTTGACCTTCTCCGCAGTCCTGAAGAGCGTATGCAGAAGCGCAGGATCTTCCAGATTCATCAGAACCGAGACCTCCTCGGCCTTCAGCCCCTGCATATCCGCCGCCTTCTGCAGGATTTCGGCAACCCGCTCTGACCGAGGCTCTGCTGCCGCAAGGCAAGCGCGGATCTTCGCTTCGTCGAGCCACGTTGCTGTTGCTTCCAGCACATTTCTTTCTTCCAGGTGCGTCGTCATGCTCCATTCCTTTCGGGGCGGGCTATCCGCCCGCCCCCGTGATTGCAGAAATGATCGAAACGCCACGCCGTGCGTCCTGCAGTCGGCAGAGCTGTGAAGAGCGCCGGAGCGCAAAACTGCAAATCCATTACTTGCAGCTTGAACAACTCGTGCATCCGCCAATTGCCGCTGATTCACCGGAGAGCTGTTGTTCAAGCTCACGGCTCAGCGTCTGCACGGCATTGTCGACCGTTGCATGATTCAGCGTCACAGTGCCGATTTTTACCGTCGGTCCCTCCTCGCACTGCTCAAAGCAGAACGATGCGCGGATGTCGACCATATTTTCATACTTGTTTTCCTCAGCGTGCCGGAGAAGTCTGTTCAGAATGTCCTGCGCGCCTCTGATAAAACAGTTCGTGCCGAGGCAGACATCGACTTTCAGGCGCTGCCCCCCGTTGCCGCTGAAAAACGCCATGCCCTCATCAGGCAGCCTGCGCCTGCTCTGGTAGTGCGTATGCAGAAGATGATGCGCCTTGTCTCCCCCGACGTCGCCAAGGAACTTTGCGTAGCAGTCCGCAACAAAAATATTCTCCTGCGACTTGTGGAGCGGCATCATCTTGTCGGCATCATAAATACCTTTTGTGCGCATTTTCTTTGCCAGCGGGTTGCGGCTTACCGGCTGTCCGGCCCCGCCGATGCATCCCTGCGGGCAGGCCATCACCTCGACGATATCGTACTCGCAGGTGCCTTTTCGCACTTGCTCCGCTATGGTTTTGGCGTTTTTCAGTCCCGAAACGACTGCCAGCTTCAGTTGGACTCCATCAATGCTTATCGCGGCTTCCCGGAGGCCGGACTCGCCCCGGACCTGCTTGAATTCAAAGGACTGAAGCGGCTTGCCGGTCACCTTTTCCGCAGCAAAACGGAGTACCGCCTCGGTAACCCCGCCGGAATTGCCGAAGAGCACGCCCGCGCCGGTTGCAAAACCGAACGGCATGTCGAACGACTCGGGGGTGAGATCGCTGAAAAGAATACCAGCCGCCTTTATCATACGCGCAAGCTCCTGCGTAATGATGACGTGATCGACGTCGGCGATTCCGTCATGAATGAATTCAGGCCGCTTTGCTTCATACTTCTTTGCAGTGCAGGGCATGACCGAGACGATCCGGATTTTCTCTTTCGCAATGCCGAGCATCTCCGGGAGCCGGTCCTTCAGCAACGACCCGAACATCTGTTGCGGGGACTTGCAGGTCGAAAGTTTCTCAAGCAGCTCCGGATAATACTGCTCAGTAAACTTGACCCATCCGGGGCAGCATGAAGTGAACTGCGGAAGCCTCTCCCCCTTCGTCTTGCGCTGCAGGAATTCACTCCCCTCTTCAAAAATCGTCAGGTCAGCGGCAAAGGAGGTGTCATACACCTGATCGAACCCGAGCATCTTGAGCGATGCAGCCATCTGCCCGGTCGTGATGGTTCCGGGATCCATGTCGAACGGCTCTCCAATGGCGACACGAACTGCAGGGGCAACACAGGCCACAACAAACAGATCCGGGTTCATAAGATCTTTCCAGACCTCTTCCATTTCCGACCGCGGGGAAAGAGCTCCGGTCGGGCAGACGACCGTGCATTGTCCGCAGTTGACGCACTCAACCTCCCCCAGGTCCTTGCCGAATGCCGGTAAAACAGAGGCCTGATGTCCGCGATACGCGAAGTCGATGGCGCCCACCTCCTGGATTTCCGAGCAGACCCGAACGCAGTCTCCGCAGAGCACACATTTGTTCGGGTCGCGGGTAACCGAGGGGGATGAAGTGTCCACCGGCTTCCGGTCGAGCACCTGCTTGAACCGGATGTTTTCTACGCCGAGCTGCCGCGCTATTCTCTGGAGCTGGCAGTTGTTGCTTTTATAACAGGTCGGACAGTTATTGTCGTGATTGGCCAAAAGCAGTTCGACCGAAATCTTGCGGATCTCACGGATCTCCTCAGTGTGCGTCTTGATCTTCATCCCCGGCTCAGGGGGTGTGGAACAGGAGCCGACAATTCCTCGCCCATCAATCTCAACCAGACAGAGCCGGCAGGCGCCGTAGACGCTCAGGTCGGAATGGTAACAGAACGTCGGCAGGTCGATGCCCGCCTTGCGGATAATCTCGAGCAGGTTGCGCTCGCCCTCAATCGCAACCGGCCGGCCGTTTATGGAAACAGTGTTTTCAACAGGTTTCTTGGTCATTGTTTATATCCCCTCAATCGCATTGAACTTGCACTTGGCCGTGCATGCTCCGCACTTGATGCAGGCTTCCTGATTCAGCTTGTGCGGCTGCTTCTTGCTGCCCGTTATGGCACCGACCGGACAGACGGTAACGCACATCGCACAGCCCTTGCATTTCGCCGCATTAATCAACGGTTTTGCCAGCGTCTTGCACCGGCCGGTCAGGCAGTGTTTATCATTCACATGAGACTCATACTCATGCCGGAAATACCGAAGCGTAGAAAGAACCGGGTTCGGCGCAGTCTTTCCAAGTCCGCAGAGAGAACCCTTCTGTACCGCCCTGCCGAGCTGCTCCATCAGCGAAAGGGTTGCCGGCGTTGCGCGTCCCTCGATGACGTCATCCAGCAACGACAGAAGCTGTTTGGTTCCCTCCCGGCAGAGAACGCATTTGCCGCAGGACTCGCGCTGGGTGAACTCCATGAAGAAGCGTGCGATACTGACCATGCAGGTTTTCCGGTTCATGACAACAAGCCCGCCGGAGCCGACCATCGCGCCGACAGCGCGAAGCGAATCGAAATCGAGCGGCAAATCCAGCATGTCAGGGGTAAGGCAGCCGCCCGACGGACCGCCAATCTGGACAGCCTTGAACATGTCTTTTGTCATTTTACCCTGATCATCGGTAACTCCGCCGCCGATATTCAGGACAATCTCTCCCAGCGTCGTACCGAAAGGCACTTCGATAAGGCCGGTGTTCACCACATGACCGGTCAGCGCAAACGTCTTCGTTCCCGGCGATGTCGGGGTGCCGATCTTCCTGTATTCCTCTGCACCGTCAAGAAGAATGCACGGAACCTGCGCGAGGGTCTCGACGTTGTTGATAACCGTCGGCTTGCCCCACAATCCGCTCTGCGCCGGAAACGGGGGCTTCGGCACCGGCATGCCGCGAAGGCCTTCGATAGAGGCGATGAGCGCCGTTTCTTCGCCGCAGACGAATGCTCCGGCGCCTTCCATGACAACGCACTTCATTTTCATGCCGCTGTTAAAGACATTGCTGCCGAGGATGCCTGCCGCTTCCGCATCAGCAACCGCCTTGTACATGCGCTTGACTGCCAGCGGGTACTCGGCGCGAACGTACATATACGCTTCGTCAGCGCCGATTGCGCGGGCTGCGATCATGACTCCTTCTATTACTGAATGCGGGTTGCCTTCCATAACGCTTCTGTCCATGAATGCGCCCGGGTCGCCTTCGTCGCCGTTACAGATGACATACTTTTTCGCGGCCGGCTGAATGCGGGCGGCATCCCACTTGCGTCCGGTCGGGAATCCGCCGCCGCCGCGTCCGCGAAGGCCCGACGCCGTGATTTCGTTGCAGACGGCTTCGGGAGTCATCGAAAGAAACGCTTTTTTTGCGGCTTCATACCCCTTGCGAGAGAGATATTCATTCAGGTCTTCCGGGTCAATCAGGCCGCACTCCTTCAGGACATAGCGCATCTGGCGCTGGTAAAACGGGATATCCCGGGTTCCCCTGCAGAACTGCTTTGTACCGGGGTCATTATAGAGCAGCCACTCAACGACATCTCCCTTTATCAATGTCTTCTCCACTATCTCTTCCACATCATCGGCAGTAACTTTCGTGTAGAAAATGTCGTCGGGAATGATTGTTACCAATGGCCCCATCTGGCAGAAGCCCTGGCATCCGCTTCGGGAAAGATGCAGATTCTCGCTTTCCGGCTTGAGAATGACATCGAAGTTGAGAGCCTTTTTCTTCAATTCGCGCATGAAGGCATCATATACTTTCAGTGCGCCGGTCGAAACGCACCCCGTGCCGGCACAGATTATGACGCGCCGCTTACCCGCAACTGCCGGGGCGGCTCCGTCGCCTTTTTTTGTTGTTGCAGTGGCCTTGCTCATACCAGGGCAGCCTCCTTCTCAAGAATTTCGTCGATCAGTTTCGCTGCACGAGCCGGCGTCATCTGGCCGTAGACGTCTTCGTTAATAACCAGAACCGGCGCAAGGCCGCAGGCGCCGAGACAAGCGACAATTTCGATCGTAATCAGCGCATGCTGCGGCTTCTTTTCGGTAACGCCGAGCGCGCGGTAGAGCGCATCCAGAATAGGAATCGATTTTTTGACATGGCATGCCGTTCCGTTGCACAGGCGAACAATATATTTGCCCCGAGGCTCCAGCGCAAAATGGGCGTAAAATGTCGCAACGCCGTACACCCGCGCTGCCGGCACGTCCAGCGCCACACCAACGTACGCCAGCACCTCCTCAGGAAGATATCCGTACTCCTCCTGCACAGCCTGAAGAATCGGGATAAGCCGGGCCGGATGGCGGCCGTGCTTTTCCAGAATCGAGCATACGTTCGCAAACTTTTCAGCAGGTGTAGCGTGCGTTTCAGTTGCTGCTTGCATAACCCTCTTCTCCTTTCTTTATCTCAACATTCAAGTTTTTGGCGAGCGTATGGGAGAGCGCTGCCAGAGAATAATAGAGCTCCTCGTTGCGAACAACGACGGGGGAAGGGACTTTGAGCGTAACGGGAGCAAAGTTCCAGATTGCCTGAATACCGCCCTGCACCATGAAATCGGCAACTTCCTGCGCCGCTGCGGGAGGAACGGTTACAATGCCGAGCCGGATGCCCATGCGCCGGGCAAGGCCGGGAAGCTTTTCGAGCGGAAGCACACGCTTGCCGTGAATAAGGGATCCGACCTTGGCCGGGTCACGGTCAAACGCAGCCACAATGGACAGTCCATGCTCCTTGAACTGGGGATAGCCGAGAAGCGCCGAGCCGAGGTTGCCCGCTCCGGCGAGAAATGCAGCGTTGATCTTGTTCCAGCCGAGGAACTCTTCTATCTTGCGGACAAGATCGGAAACCATATACCCGACCTTTGGCTTTCCTTCAACGCCGGTGTGCGCAAGGTCCTTCCGCACCTGCGTGGGGTCCAGACTCAGATCATTTCCTATGGTCGTGCAGGAAATGACTTTTTTGCCGGCGCTTTCGAGATTCCTCAGATACTGATAATATGTCGGCAGACGCCGGAGCGTTGGTTCCGGGAGCGTCGTCAACCCTTTGCTGTCAGCAGTGTTCTCCATGGTGCCTTCTCCCAGAGCTCCATTTCGAGATAGTAAATCGAGAAATTTTTCTCTATATATAGAGTAATTCTCAGCAATAAAGCAAGTCAATAGCATTATAATCGTTAAAATTCAGTAAGTTATAAAATACAACCCTTATAACTCCTTCATTTTAATAGAGATTTTTTTCTTTATTAATTTTTTTAATGCGCTGCGAAAGAAAATCCTGCTGGGATAAGTCAACCGGCGGTCTGTCGTAAAAATCAGTCGCGCACAATAAACAAGGATTCAGGACGTCCGCTCCGTCTGCATAACGGCACGATTTTGGTATACTAAAATCATGGCTATTCCTACCAGAAAGCTCGGCAAGACCGGCGCAGACGTCACAATCCTGGGACTCGGCGGTGAAGGCATCCTGCGCACCCGAGGCTATGAACCCCAAGCATATGAACTGATTAACCGGGCAATAGATCTCGGGCTGAACTACTTTGAGTCGGCGCGGGCATATGACGGCAGCGAGTCTTATTATGGAAAATCTCTCAAGGAACGGCGCTCCCGGGTCTTCCTGACGAGCAAGTCGCATGCACGGTCAAAAGAGGGCGCACTTGCTCACCTGCAGCAGACCCTCGCGAACATGAAAACCGATCATCTCGACCTCTGGCAGATACATGATGTGCGGGAAGAGCATGAAATTGCCGAGATCTTCGGCCCCGGCGGAGCGCTCGAAGCCTTTACCGAGGCAAAAGAAAAAGGGCTTGTCCGCTTTATCGGCGTCACCGGGCACCACTCTCCCTCCATTTTAAGAAAGTGCATAGAACTGTTCGAGTTCGACACCGTACTGTTGCCCGTCAATGCAGCAGAGCCGGCAGCGATGAGCTTCATACAGGAGGTTGTTCCGGTAGCCGCCCGAAAATCGATGGGCATTATCGGCATGAAAGTCTACTTCCGCGGGCTTGCCGCCCAGATACCCGACGCCGAAACCCTGAACCCGTTCTACCGGTTTGCGCTTTCCCAGCAGATCTCCACGGCAGTTATCGGCTGCGACAACATCCATCAGCTTGAAGAAAACGCCGCCTACGCGGAACTCTTCGAGCCGCTCTCTGCAGACGAACAACAGCAGCTCATCAATACTGTCGCCCCCTATGCCCGCCAGCTCATGTACTACAAGGCGTTCTAACCTTCACCCGGCACTGTCATGAGAAAACAGTGCCATTGCAACTCTCTGTTTCCTGGCTTTTTTGTCACTGCAGCGCTTTTTCTGAAAAGGATGTCCGGAATCCTTCCGCTGTTTTCCAACCGCACCGGCATCGGCTCACGGCGTGCTCGTTCATGGCGGTTTCGCATCTTACATGCACGGCGGTCTGACGGGAATCCGTTCATTTTTTTAACAGCATATCCAGCGGGCTTGCAGGAGCATTCGACATGGTGCGCATGACATGTGTATACACCATGGTCGTCTCGACATTCTTGTGTCCGAGCAGTTCCTGCACCTCCCTGATATTCACCCCGTTCATGAGCAGATGCGTGGCAAAACTGTGCCTGAGCGTGTGGACGCTCGCGTGCTTGACGATGCCGGCCCTCTTCACAGCCTTCTTCACCGCCGCCTGAATTGCCGAATCGCTGATATGGTGCCTCCGCACCGTGCCGCTTCTGGGGTCTACCGAGAGACTGGCGGCGGGGAAAACATACTGCCAGCCCCATTCTCTGGCTGCCGCCGGATATTTGCGATCAAGAGCGTCCGGCATGTGAACAGCGCCGAAGCCTGCAGCGAGATCCTGCTGGTGCAGACCCTTCACGGTCTCCAGATGGGTCTGCAGCCGCTCTGAAACAGCATCAGGCAGAATAGTGGCTCGATCCTTGTCCCCCTTGCCGCTGCGAACAAAGATGGTTTTTGCGCCAAAATCGATATCCTTCACGCGCAGGCGAGCGAGCTCCATCAGCCGCAGCCCGGCGCCATAAAGCAGTTCAGCGATAAGGCGGTCCCTGTCCTGCATTGCATCAAGAAGCAGCCGCACTTCATCCGCTGAAAGCACGACCGGCAGCTTCGGACCCCGCTTTGCCCTCACCGTTGTGTCGAGACCCCCGACCGGTTGATGCATGACGTTCTTAAACAAAAAAAGCAAGGCGTTGAAGGCCTGATTCTGCGTTGAAGAAGACACACGTTGCTTCAGGGCAAGATGGCTGAGGAAGTTCCTGATATCGGCGGCATCGGCATCGTGCAGTTCCTTCCCCACCTGCCCGATATACGCCGCAAAACGCTCAACCCACTGCAGATACGTGCGCTCGGTGCTGTATGAATAGTGCTTCAGCCTGATAAGGCGCACCAGTTCGGCCCGAACATCCCCGCCTGCCCTGACACCAGCTGCTCCGGGCTCTTCCTTTGACGCGCCCGGATAGTGGAAATAGTAAAGCCTCAGGGCATCTTGGGCCTGCTGCGGCTGCCAATCCTTAATCCGCTCATCCGCCCGCAAATCCACCAGAAAACTCAAGATCGACTGCTCATGATAGCCGGATGCATCAATGGAGTGTTTTTTTGCATAGCGCTGATATCGTTCTACCCAATAAGCATAGAACGATACGCGGTTTGCCGGCACAAGACTGTTTTCTTCAAGATAGCGCTGAAAGTCCGGCAATATCGGCTCATCGTTTTGCCCACCGGCATATATACCCATAAAAGACCTCTCTTACTTTTTGTTTAATAATATCACAACATAACCAGCTCTGCATCCACAATGTCAGCATTTTAGCTTTGTTTTTATACGGAAACTTTATTGTTGCGGCAAAGCATACGATATGCTATTCTCAGTGAAGAATGAAAGACTACCTGCAAGGCCGAACGCGGCGGATTATTAACTGAACGGTACTGCGCGTGACGATCCGTTCGGCATGCAAATAGAGGCGCCGAACAATACGGATCGAGCGCGCAAACTGCCGCACGCTCATCCGCCGCGTTATGATAAAAACTATATTAGGATAGGAGGTTTCTGATATGAAAAAAAGAATGAGAAGCATGGTTATCGTTGTTTTTATTTTATTTTCGAGTGTATGCGCTTTGGCTGATGAATCCAAGCCGCAAATGTTTCTGCAGACTGAGAGCCCTAAATCATTATCGGAGACTATAAAGGTATTTAGAGAGGAGGTCGCAGCTGGTGGATGGTCAATACTAAATGTAACAAATATGGCCGGAATCCTTTCCGAGAGAGGATATACTATTTCCCCTGTGCTGATTTTCGATGTATGCAGCGGTAAATATAGCGCAAATATTTTGGCTAAAGATGAAAATCGGTTTGTCACGCCTCTCATGCCGTGCAGGATAAGCATTTATCAAACCAGCCAAGGTAAAGTCATAATTGCCCGCTTGAATGCAAACAGCATGGCTCCAATGTTCAGCCCCGATTTGGCTGATACTATGACAAGATCCGGCGGTGAGATAGAAGTAATTATTGAGAAAACAATCTCTCGTTTAAAACAAGCAAAAAATAAATCATAACAAGGCGATAGAGCCGATCGCGGCGCCAGGCGCCGCTCCGGCTGAGCTTTTCGTTGGATGGACGCCTTCGGCGCTGAGGAAATATGATAGAAGAATTTGTAGAACGAATAGCTTGTTGTAAACATTTAGAAAATGTAGAGAACCAATATTCAGAATCATTTAAATATCACCTGATTACAAAAAACAATCTAACAATTTACTTAAAAAAAATGATTCAACTAAAACCAGAGACTGTTTTAGTTGGAGAAGCCCCTGGATATAATGGATGTCGTTGGAGTGGTATTTGGAGTTGCCCCTATTAAACCGGACACAGTTCTAACGTCTTTTGCCGTCTCCTAAACTCTCTTGGCGACAGCATTTTCAACCCTCCATGAGGGTGAGTTTCGTTATAGTCATCAAACCATTTCGGAAGCAGTTGCATCAGCGTCAGAGCATCCGGCGCTCCATACACCGAGACATAGTCCCGCTTGAAGGTCTTTACGAATGATTCTGCCATGCCGTTTGACTCAGGACTTCTATATGGAGTTGTGCAAACCTCAAGCCCCAGCAGTTTCGCAAATGCCCTCGTCTCCCG
>DATIKF010000294.1:0-20417 GCA_035477855.1 Dissulfurispiraceae bacterium | reverse complement strand
TGCTTCAGCTCAGCCGCGTAATACGTGAAACGCTCTTTGAGCGGAAAACGCTGATTGATATACTGACGCTCAGGTCAGACAGGCTCCTCGCTGCACATGAACATAGCCTACAGGGCGCGCTATTTTAACCGGACAGTAGTGATGCATGGTTATTAATCGATAGATTTAAGCTATGCGAGGATCGTTCCGTTCAGTCGTCGACATCGGTTCGGTTCAGCACAATGCCGGGAAAGGAGGGCACTATGGACACCAAGCAACTGAAAAAGACCCTTGCGGGCCTGAGTGTCGCCACCCTTCTGGCAGGAGCATGCCTTGCGTCTCCGGTAACCGCCGCCTCGGGCTGAGGCGGCCAGGGTGGTGCGGGCAGCACCACGGACAAAAAGCCGGCAACGCAGACTGGCTGAGGCGGCCAGGGCAGCGCAGGCAGCGCTGCAGACAAAAAAGCTCCAGCACAGAGCGGTTGAGGCGGCCAAGGCGGCGCAGGTAGTGCCGCAGACAAAAAGGCTCCTGAAAAGAGCGATCCGGACGAAAAAAAACCGGGCAATCAAAGCAGTTGATAGCAAAAGAAAGCGGCACAGGTAGTGTCGCAAACGTGATTCGGAACATATCAGGGGGCATCCGGCCAGAACCGGAGGCCCCTTGATTTCTTTTTAGTCTACGGTAACAATAACCGCATGAACTTTACTGCGACAACTCTTCTGCAGCACTTTCCCGCGACAGCAGCGCTGCTTGGAGCGGAAGACCGGAAGCGCTTCTGTTCACTGCTTCCCGGGACCGTTGATGCTGAAGCTTTGTCTGCGATCTTTTCGGATTTCGCGCATCAGAATGCCATAGCGACATATGCATTCGATCTGTTTTCTCTTGAGCTCGAGCGGGCGCTTGTTGAAGCATCAGTCGAGAGAGTTCCTGAAGTAGTCGATGCCCTCGCTGTGAACCCGACGCTCCGCTTGCTGAGGGTGACATTCCGGGGACTTGCTGACCGCTTGCAAATCCCGTCGCCGCCTGCAGTAGATCCTGATCCCGGCGAAGAGTATATCCTTCTGTGGCGGATGCCTGCGTGCGGGGAGATTCATGTTGCAGCAGCAAGCCGGGAAGATCTGCTTGCACTCAAGATTGTGGCGGAAGATCTGGATATCAGGGACCTTGCCCGCCAGGGCGATATGACGATCGGCGCTCTTGACGATCTGCTCTTCCGCGCCGGGAATCGCGGAATTCTGATGCGTCCGAAATCGAAGATTGAGCGAACCCCGGAGATTTTCCGGTATGGTGCGGTACAGGACGAGGTGTATTTTCTGGCGCGGGGATTTACGATTCAGTGGCATATCACGCAGGCATGCGACCTGCACTGCAAGCACTGTTACGACCGGAGCGATCGCGCCCCGATGCCGTATGACAAAGCATTGCGCATTCTGGACGATCTCCACGTCTTCTGCGAAGACCGTCATGTCTATGGGAATGTTACGTTTACCGGAGGCAATCCCTTTCTGTATCCGCATTTTTTTGATCTCTACAAGGCAGCGGCAGATTTCGGCTTCGGCCTTGCCATCCTCGGCAATCCTGCGCAGCGCGACACAATGGAGCGGATGCTTGCGATACAGAAACCATCGCACATCCAGATAAGCCTCGAAGGGCTGCGCGAGAGGAATGATGCAGTGCGCGGCAAAGGGCACTTTGATCGCTCGCTTGCCTTTCTCAGACTGCTGCAGGAACTGGAGATTCCGTCCATGGTGATGCTTACGCTCACCAGAGACAATATAGATGACGTTATTCCTCTGGCAAATCTTCTTCGCAACTATACAGAGACCTTCCATTTTAATCGCCTCGCGATGGTCGGCGAGGGGGCAAAGCTCAAGCTGCCTGAGCGCAGCGCACTGAAGGCGTTCATGCATGAATACCTTCGCGCAGCAGAAGAGAACCCGATTATGGGGCTGAAAGACAACTTTCTGAACATTGCGCTGCATGAGCAGGGGAAGCCGCTGTTTGGCGGATGTGCGGGGTTCGGCTGTGCTGCTGCGTTCAATTTTGTTGCGATACTGCCAGACGGAGAAGTGCATGCATGCCGCAAGTTTCCTTCACCCATCGGCAATATTTATAAACAGCCTCTTGCGCAGATTTACGATTCTGCCGAGGCTGCCCGTTATCGTTCAGGATGCAGTGCGTGTGCGCCATGCCCGATTCGGGCGGTCTGCGGCGGATGCCTCGCCGTTGCATATGGCTGTGGACTTGATGTTTCCTCTGAAAAAGACCCGCTGTGTTTTATGGAAAATTAATGCATTGATGGGCAGGAAAAAGAGCGGATCCAGATAAACTGGTCCGCCCTTGCGCGATTTGGAGAGGGGCTACCTGACGAAGCTGATGCTTGAGATCTTCGTCAGCACGGTCTTTGCTCCAACCCGCGGAGCGTTCTTCAGGTGCCAGGCAACATATTGCTCAGCAAAAAGATCTTCTGCAGACATGCCGTCTACCGGCACAATGACGTCCAGACCGCGGAGAGCCGCGCCGCTTGCAGTATAGAGTACGGCGCCGTGTGCCGCCGTGCCGACGACAACAACGGTTTTGATGTTTTTATCTTTCAGGATTTTTTCGAGATCGGTGCCGAGAAACTTGTCAGGGCCAGATGTAACAACAGGTTCGCCCGCCTGCGGGGCTGCCACAGGCAAAATGTCGGCAGGAGAAGCTCCCGGCGAGAGACTGTATACGATGAAGAGCTTGTTTGCCCGGGCGGTATCGAGCAGTTTCTTGATGTCGGGCAGGGTTGCCAGACAGCGCGGACGACGCTCCTGATTACAGGTCTGTTTGTTGAAGTCGAGCATGAGCAGGGCGGTTTTGGGTGGGTCGATGGTGACCAGAGAGGATAATGCCGGCGGTGGCGGGGTTTTTACGGTCGCCCAATCGTCGATTATGGTCCGGTCGGCCGCAAGGACTGCCGATAGTGCGGCAAAAAGATAAACAGCGACCGCGAAAACGCCAAGCAGCAAAGTTTTTTTCATGGTATCCCTCCGCAGGACTTTTTGATTCACTATTATACGACGTGATAGCGCTTTCTGATATACGCGAGAAAGTTCTCGGCCACAAGCTTTTGAAGAATGTGAAGAATGTCGGCAGGGGCGATGCCGAGGCGATCCGCGATATCGTCTGCCGAGCATCCCGGGTGGTTGAGCAGAAACTTCAAAACTGCTCCGCGCTTTTGACGGGAAGAGCCCTCGAATCTTGATTGACGGACATAATGAACACTCCTGCGATTTGGGTTTGGGATCTGTTTTTTCAAGGCGCTTCCGTAATCCATCAGGGCATAATACCATTCACGGGGGTTCCTGCGGTCAAGCGCTGCAGAAACAAGCGGCATAATCTCGCTGTCATGCACATCCAGGCGATCGTCGAAAAAGTGGTGTATGAATACCCGGCGAATGTTGGTTTCAATAAATGCAGTCGGCACATTGAACGCAAAAGCCGCAATGGATGAGGCGGTTGCATGGCCAATCCCCGGGAGACGCCGGAGCATATCGACGGAGGAGGGCAGTTCTCCGTCAAACTGAGAAATGATCAGTCCTGCGATCTTTTTCAGGGCAATTGCCCTGCGGTTGTAGCCCAAGCCCTGCCAGAGCGCAAGAACCTGCTGCAGAGGGGCCTGAGCAAGTGAGCTGAAGTCAGGCAGTGCTTTTACGAAAAAAAGGTATTTGTCATGCACGCGTTCTACCTGAGTCTGCTGCAGCATGATTTCCGACACTACGATATGGTAAGGGTCGGCTGTCTCCCGCCATGGCATGTCGCGGCGATTCTTCTGGTAAAAAGCGCGAACCGTCCGGCGAAAGGATCGAATGCTCTCAGCTCCGGCCGGCGTGAGGATAGCGGCGGCTTCCGGCCGAGCTTCGCTCAGATTTTTTTGAGCGTTACCCACGTTGCGCCCCAACTGCCGGCAGTTTCATCGGCAAGGCGAAAGTCCAGAACAAAGGGAAGCTTTTTCAGCACGGAGCGGACGATTTCCCGAAGTGTTCCGGTTCCCTTGCCGTGGACTATGCGGACAGAGAGAATGTCCCGCTCCCGGCATGCCTCAAGATAGGCAGGGACGAGTTCCCGGATTTCGCTCGCCTGGAACGTGTGGAGATCGAGCGTTCCGTCGATCGGAATTTCAACAGACTCCTGTGCCGGTGAGTGGTCATCCATAGTGAGATATTTTACCACGGAGAGGGTTGACACACCTGACAGTTCAAGCACATACTATGCATCAAAAAGCGACAAGGAGAGTGTACATGCGCACAAAAACACTTTTGAGAAGATTGGTCGGCATGCTGCTCTGTGCCGTGCTGTTTTTACAGATGGGATGTGTTGCGGCTGCCGTGGGTGCTGCTGCGGGAGCTGGGGCTGTGGTCTGGTTCAAGGGGAATCTTGAAGAAACAATGTCGTACAGCACTCCGGCTGTTCATCGTGCGACCCAGTCGGCACTTCGCGATCTCAAAGTGCCGATCATCAAGGATGAACACGACAATGTCAATGCCAAGATTGAATCGCGCTTTGCAGACAATACAACTATCTGGATTGGCATCGACGCACTCTCGCCCACATCATCAAAGCTGACGATTCGGGTCGGCACCTTTGGGGAAGAGAGCCGTTCCCGTATGATCCTCGAAAAGATTCACCGCCATCTGCCGAAGTCATCCACTTCTGATCAGCCGCGCTCAGCAATGTAAGTGCCTGGTATTCGAAAGGGAGGCCTGGCAGGGCCACCCTTTTTTGTTTGGGGCGGGCCAGATCAGGAAAAAAAGTTTTTTCGCCAGGCATCGAAAAAGAATTGCTGCACAGCAGATGCAGCCCGCCGCAGATCAGCTTTATTAAGCGGAGAGCCGGGGCGATCTTCGATTATGTTGCTAATCGAACGGATCTCAGTCAGAGAGACTCCGCAGGCAAGCCCGACATGTGCGACCGCAGCGCCCTCCATATTTTCACAGACCGCATCCCACCGCTGTTCCATGCGAAGGCCTTCGGCAAGGGTTCCGGTGCATGCGGAGACCGTAACAAATCCGCCGGTGCGACAGCGCTGCCGGAGCATCTTCGGAACCGAAAGAGGAAAGGAATTGTAAATTTTCTTTCCTTGGGACAGGAAAAGCGGCAGGCCAAGACCGGCCATATCCCGGAACTCATTGTTCAGTCTGAGTCCTTCATCCCCGTAGCTTTCCCGGTCAGCAACAACGATATCGCCGATGCCCAGTCCTGATGACGGGTATGCGCCGCCCACCCCGAAGCAGATAAGGCGAGCAGGGCGGTAATATTCAATCAGCAGAGAGACCGCTCGTGCCGCGTTTGTTTTTCCTATGCCGGAGATACAGATGGTGACCGGTTCAATCAGGTTTTTGCCGCATAGCCTGCCGGAGACAAAATGCACGCCCGCAACAGATCGGGTTCGTTTGTGGGTTATTGCCGCCAGAACGTCGGCGCATTCAAACGGCGTGGAAACAATAATGCCGGTGCGGCTCAATCTGTTTTGGGCTGCGGCTCTTTCTCCTCAAGGACACAGGTGACATTGACTTCCATATCCTTTCGGAGCGAGTTGTAGACGGAGCAGTATTTCTCGTGAGAAAGCGATACGGCGCGATCAACCTTTTTCGGATCGAGTGCCTTGCCGCCAATCTGCAAAACCATATCGATTTTTCTGTAATACTGAGGCGGGTCTGGATTCCGTTCACCGGTTATGACTATTTTGAAGCTCGCCAGATGTGCGCGCATCTTCTGGAGAAACATGACGACATCAATCCCCATGCATCCTGCAAGGGAGAGCAGAAGAGCATCTGTCGGCTTGCAGCCCCACTGAACATTGGCATCGAACTCGATTTCATATCCCTGCTGGGTCCGGCCGACAAAGATGAGTTCTTTGTCCCACTCGAGCGTCGCCTTGTTTACAGGATTTATCTTTTCCTTGTAGCCTTTCAGTGAGTCGGCAAGATGCTCTTTCCCGTCCGTCATGGAATGCCTCCAAACCCGCATGAATTACGGCTTTAGTTAATCAGAAGCCCTCGTATTTGTCAAGAATGCTGTGGTACAATCCGCTTACGTCAAGAGCAGAGAGGGAGGATCCGTCAATGCATGACATGATCGCCGATTTTCTGGTAATCGGCAGCGGCGTGGCAGGATTGCGTGCGGCAGTTGAGCTTTCCCGTCATGGCAAGGTGATCGTCGCGACGAAGGATATTCCGACCGAAAGCAACACAGAATATGCCCAGGGCGGAGTTGCCGTTGCGCTGAGTGACGAAGACATGGTGGGAATTCATCTTGAAGATACCCTGCATGCCGGAGCCGGCCTTTGCAGGGAGGATGCTGTTCGTGTGCTGGTTCAGGAAGGGCCCGACCGGATACGGGAACTTATCGATTGGGGAGCTGCCTTTGACAAGGAAGGCGCAAAGCTTGTTTTTTCGATGGAGGGCGCCCACTCCCGCAAGCGCATACTGCATGCGCATGGCGACTCGACCGGAAAGGAACTGATACGGGTTCTCATCAGCAAGGTAATGTCGCTGCCGAACGTAGAGCGCTTCCCGTTCAGCATGGCGCTTGATTTGATTGTCGAAGACGGGTTCTGCCGCGGAGCATACGTCCTCCGCGAGGGGAATGTGTATGCGATATATGCGAAGGCGGTCGTGCTCGCCACCGGAGGCGCAGGGCAGGTCTTTTCGCGCACCACAAACCCTGCGGTTGCGACCGGAGACGGTCTTGCCATTGCGTTTCGTGCCGGAGCCGTTCTGGAAGACATGGAGTTTGTGCAGTTCCACCCGACTGCGCTCTTTGCTTCCGCAGCGCCTCAGTTTCTTTTGAGCGAGGCGATGCGCGGAGAGGGGGCAATTCTGCGTGATGTCAGGAAAGAAGCTTTTATGAAAGGGTACCACCCGAAGGCGGAGCTTGCACCGCGGGATATTGTTTCACGCGCGATTATGGCGCGCATGGTGCATACCCAGAGTTCGTATGTATATCTTGACCTCACGCATCTGGACGGAGACTTCGTAAAGCGGCGCTTCCCGCGCATTTACACAACCTGCCTTCAGTATGATATCGATATTACCAAGTACCCTGTTCCGGTCTCTCCGGCTGCGCACTATCTTATGGGCGGGGTGAAAACTGATTTGAACGGAGCGACCACCGTTGCCGGCCTGTATGCTGCGGGCGAAGTTGCCTGCACCGGGGTTCACGGGGCGAACCGTCTTGCCAGCAACAGCCTGCTCGAGGGGCTTGTCTATGGGTATCGGGCCGGACGCAAGGCCGGTGAACAGGCAGGAGAAGCATTCACGCTGAAACGGATTGGCGTGCCTGCGCGTGCGGGGGCGGAGCCGGACTATGTGAATATTGAAGAGATTCGGACAGCCGTGCGACGGGCAATGTGGGAATATGTCGGAATAACTCGCAGCGAGGAGTCTCTGAGTGCGGCCTTTCAAGAGATGGAGAGCCACCGGGAAATCATCGACAGGGATTTCAACTCGCGGCGCGGACTGGAACTGAAAAACATCCTGACGGTAGCGCATCTGATCGCCCAGGCGGCAATCAGCCGCAAGGGCAGTGTTGGTGCACACTACCGTTCCGACTTCAGGGAGCGGGGCGCAGACGGGTCACTCCACTATCAACTCCGCAGGAACGACTATGTTATTGTGACAACCATCGGATAAAGCGGCGGGAGACGAACAGCACAATGGGAGAGCGGAGGCTGTTCTCCCATTGTGTCGTATCATATGGTTCTTGCAGTCATCTCAGGACTACAATTCATTCTGCTCATCAAAAATCTCATCAAAAACAGAAGAGCATTTTTTGAACGCGGCAAGCACCGCCGGGTCGAAGTGGTGCGGCATGGTGCGTCCGTCACCTTTGATGAGGATGTCTGCCGCCTGGTCATGCGTGAAGGGTTTCTTGTACGGACGCTTGCTGCGGAGCGCATCGTACTGGTCGCAGATCATGACAATACGTCCCTCAAGAGGAGTCTCTTCTCCCTTCAGTCTATGCGGATATCCGGTGCCGTCCCATCGTTCATGATGATGCATGGCAATTGAAGCAGCCATCTGAATGTATGGATACGTTGATCCGGACAATACGTTGCTGCCAATCTGCGCATGTGTCTTCATGATGCCGAACTCCTCTTCGGTGAGCGGAGCGGGCTTCAGAAGAATGCCGTCTGATATGCCGACCTTGCCGATGTCATGGAGCGGGCTGGCAAAGGTGATGGCATCGACGAAATCGACCGACAGGTTCATCACTTCGGAAAGTGTCTTGGCAAAGAGGCCCATGCGTGAGTTGTGCAGGCCGGTGTCGGTGTCGCGATATTCCGCGACAACTGTCAGGCGATGAATGAGCTCGCGGCTCATGTTCTTCACCTTGCTGAGGGCGTCTGAAAGAGCTTTCGTGCGTTCCTGCACGGTCTGTTCCAGAATTTTCTTGTGCTCTTTTTCCTGCTGGATGAGTCTGCTGTAGCGGACCGCTTTTTCGATCGAGTGAATGAGTTGTTCAGAACGGTACGGTTTGATGATGAAGTCGAACGCTCCCTGCTTGATGGCTGAAACCGCAGTGTCAAGCTCGGCATATGCCGTCATCAGCAGGACCGGCAGTTCCGGATTCATCGCATGAATATGCTCAAGCAGTTCTATACCGGTCATGCCGGGCATCTTGATATCCGTAAGAACAACATTAATGCCGCCGTTCTTTTGAACGTGGTCTATGGCTGCCTTTGCATTCCCGAAGGGGAGAACGGAGTAATTATATTCGGACAGCAGTGAAGTGACGTATTCGAGAACATACGGATCATCATCAACAACAAGTATGATTCCGTGGCGGTGCTCAGGATTCATGGCAGTTTTTTCTGAAAGGCACGAGTCATTGAAAATTATACCATACCGGCGAGCTGTCCTGAAACGAAACGGGTTTGAAAAAACCCATCTGTTTCTGTATCATTAAAAACCATGAAAAACAAGCAAAAATCGGCTAGTCTCGACACTATCCGCATGGAAATTGACGCCATTGATGCGCAGCTTCTGAAGCTGCTGAACAAGCGGGCGCAGTGCGCCATTGACATTGCCGGAATCAAACGGACAAAAAACCTGAAGTTCCACTCGCCGGAGCGTGAGCGCGCTGTCCTGGAACGCCTCGCCGCCATCAACCAGGGGCCGTTCCCGAATGATGCGATGAAGTTTATCTTCCGCGAGATCATGTCGGCATCGCTGGCGCTCGAGCAGCCGCTCAAGGTGGCATTCCTTGGACCTGAGGGAACCTTTACCAATCTCGCCGCAGTGCGCCATTTCGGTTCATTCGCCCAGTACATCCCGGTCGAGAGCATCAAGGCGGTCTTTGATGCGGTTGAGTACGGCGAGTGTCATTACGGCCTGGTGCCGATTGAGAATTCCAATGAAGGCGTTGTGAGTTACACGCTCGACATGTTTATGGATTGCGAACTGAAGATCGCCGCAGAAGTGCTGCTGGAGGTGTCGCACAACCTGCTTTCCAAGACGGGGGAAAAGAATCGCATCAAGCGCATCTTCTCTCATCCGCAGGGACTCGCACAATGTCGCGGCTGGCTTGAGGCGAACATGCCGGGCGTGCCGCTGCTCGATGCCATCAGCACGTCAAAAGCCGCGGAAATTGCAGCGTCGGATGAAGAGGCGGCAGCGGTCGCAAGTGAGCTGGCAGCGCGCATCTATGATTTGAAGGTGATCAAGCGCCGCATCCAGGACAAGAAAAACAACTACACGCGTTTTCTGGTCATTGCGAAAGAGTCGCCGAAGAAGACCGGTTCCGACAAGACATCGATCATGTTTTCGATTAAAGACAAGCCCGGCGCGCTGTATGAGGTGCTCTATCCGTTCAAGCAGACCGGGATTAACCTGACAAAAATTGAGTCGCGGCCGTCGAAGCGCCGCGCATGGGAGTATATTTTCTTTGTCGATATGCAGGGGCATACTGATGATGAGAAGATCAGCAGTGCAATCGAAAAGGTGAAAAAGAACTGCCTTTACCTGACGGTGCTTGGTTCCTATCCTGTAGATGCGAGGTTATACAAAAGATGATTCAGCCACTTCCCTATGTTGAAAAGATTGCGCCGTATGTACCGGGCAAGCCGGTGAAGGAGCTTGAGCGCGAGCTCGGCATTTCATCCTGTGTGAAACTTGCCTCCAACGAAAATCCGCTTGGACCGTCTCCAAAGGCTGTTGCAGCAATTCAGGAGTTTCTGTCCGGCAGCGAGGAGCTCTGCCGCTATCCTGAAGGCAGCGGATATTACCTGAAAGCGGCACTGCAAAAAAAAATATCTGCCGGTGGCATTGCGGTGGGGTTCGATAATCTTATCCTCGGCAACGGGTCAAATGAATTGTTGAACATTGCAACGCGCACCTATATGAGCCCCGGCGACGAAGCGGTGATGTCGCAAATGTCGTTTGTCGTATACAGCATGGCCGTCCAGGCGGTCGGCGGTGTTGCTCATCAGGTGCCGATGATCGACTATCGCCATGACCTTGTCGCCATGGCAGATGCCATCACCCCGAAGACGAAAATGGTCTTTATCGCGAACCCGAATAATCCGACCGGTACGACAAACTCGGCCGGTGAGCTTGAGCGCTTCATGCAGCGCGTTCCCGAAAATGTCCTAGTCGTCGTTGACGAAGCCTATATTGAATACGTTTCCCGTCAGGACTATCCCGACACCCTGAAGTATTTTGCTGCCGGCCGCGACATCCTGCTGCTCAGGACGTTTTCGAAAGCCTACGGGCTTGCATCGCTTCGCATCGGATATGGAATTGCAAAGCCGGAAATCATCACGGCTGTCAATCGCCTGCGCGAACCGTTCAATACCAACACACTGGCGCAGGTTGCCGCCGAAGCCGCCATTGCAGATGACGAGCATGTGCGGAATACCCTGGAGAATAATGCTGCCGGCAAGAAGTATCTCATGAAAGAGCTTGCGGCTCTGGAGTTGCCGGGAGTGCCGTCTGAAGCAAACTTTATCTTTGTGCCGCTCAGTATGGACTCGATGTCGCTGTATGACAGCCTGCTCCGCAAGGGCGTCATTATCCGGCCGATCGGGCCGAAGGCGATACGCATCTCCATCGGCATGCAGCATGAAAATGAACGATTCATCGCTGCACTAAAAGAAGTTCTGGCAGCGTAGCCGTCACAGGGAGGATTTATGGATATTATCGTTTTGCAGCCTGAAGCCGCTGATGAAGACATACGCCACATTCTTAAAAAGCTCGAGAGCAAGGGGCTGAAGGCGCATGTATCACAGGGAACCGAGCGAACCATCATCGGCGTTATCGGGGATACTTCGAAGGTTACGGAAGAGGAGGAAGATGCGATCCGCGTCATGGCAGGCGTTGAAAGCGTTGTCCGTATCCTCAAGCCGTATAAGCTTGCAAGCCGCGATTTTAAAAAGCAGACGACCGCTATAGATGTAGGCCACGGCGTCATCATCGGCGGCAAGAAAATCAGCGTTATGGCTGGTCCGTGCTCGGTCGAAAACCGCGCATCGATGATGCTCGTTGCCGAAAAGGTGAAAGAAGCAGGGGCAAATGTTCTGCGCGGCGGCGCTTTCAAGCCGCGGACATCTCCTTACTCCTTTCAGGGTCTGGGCGAAGAAGGGCTGCAGTATCTTGCCGAGGCAAGAAAGAAGACCGGTTTGCCGATCATTACCGAACTCATGGATTTACGAGACCTTGACGTCATCATGAAGTACGCGGACATTATTCAGATCGGTACGCGGAATATGCAGAACTTCCGCCTCCTGCTTGAGGTCGGGACGGTGAACAAGCCGGTGCTTCTGAAGCGTGGGCTTTCCGCAACCATCAAAGAGTGGCTTATGTCAGCCGAATATATCATGTCGCGCGGCAATCAGCAGGTAATGCTTTGCGAGCGCGGCATCAGGACATTTGAGACCGCGACGCGCAACACGCTGGATCTGAGCGCGATTCCGGTGCTGAAACAGCTGACGCACCTCCCGGTTGTGGTTGATCCGAGCCACGGCGTCGGCAAGTGGGATCTTGTGGCGCCGATGGCCAAGGCAGCAGTGGCTGCCGGTGCGGATGCTCTCATGATTGAGGTGCACTGCAACCCTGAAGAGGCGCTCTCTGACGGTGAGCAGTCGCTGCGTCCCGACCATTTTGCAATGCTTATGCAGGAACTGAAACTGGTTGCCATGGCAGTCGGCCGCGAAATCTAGGTGCAGGACGTCGCGGTGCAGCCAGCAGACCGGTCGCTTTTTTTCCCGAAGACGGCAATCTTCGGCATAGGACTGTTGGGAGGTTCGTTTGCCCGAGCGCTTCGACGGCAGGGCCTGACCTCAACGATAATAGGATGCGGCCGCACTGAAGCGAACCTGCGCAGAGCGAAGGACCTCGGCATTATTGACTTCTGGACGACCGAACCGTCGGATGCAGTCCCGGATGCCGATCTCGTCCTGCTTGCCACCCCTGTGCCGACGTTTTCGGCACTTGTTTCAGGGTTCCGTTCGTCACTCAAGCGAGGGGCTCTGGTTACCGACGTGGGGAGCGTAAAGGGCCCCCTGGTTGCGGAGATTGGAGGCCTGATGCCGGAGGGTGCCTGCTATGTCGGAAGCCATCCGATTGCCGGAGGAGAGGCATCAGGCTGCGAGGCGGCACGGGCTGATCTTTTCGAAGGGGCCCGGTGCATTCTTACGCCGACTGCTGCTACTGATTCCGCAGCCCTTGCCACCATTGCCGCCCTTTGGCAAGCACTTGGTATGGAGACGGTGCAGATGGATCCGGAGCGGCATGACGAAATCTATGCAATGGTCAGCCACTTTCCGCACGTTGCTGCTTACGCACTTGTAAATACCGTTGCCGATACTGATGCCCTGGCTCTCGCATTTGCCGGAAGCGGGTTCCGCGATGCCACACGGATTGCCCTGAGCTCTCCCGAACTCTGGCAGGGCATTGTCCTTGCCAACAGGAGTGCAGTGCTGAATTGCGCACGCCAGTTCAGACGCGAACTAGACCGCGTTATTGCTGCGCTTGAGCTGCAGGACGCCACAGCGCTCGAGGTGCTGTTTTTGCGTGCCCAGATGGCACGCCGGGCGCTGCCGGACAGGTCAAGAGACAAGGAATAGTTTGCCATGAACAGGACAATTACCAGAGCAGCGGCGCTCAAAGGGGAGCTGACGGTTCCTGCCGATAAATCAATCTCGCACCGAGCGATTATGCTCGGCTCCCTTGCATCCGGCCGCAGTGTTGTCCGGAATTTCCTCCGCGCTGAAGATCCGATCAGCACCATGAATGCCTTCCGTTCGCTCGGCATTGCTATTGCCGATAACGGCACCGAGGTAATCATTGACGGCAAAGGAATCCGCGGACTACGGGAAGCCGGCGATGTCATCGACTGCGGCAACTCCGGCACGACAATGCGCCTTATTTCTGGCATACTTGCCGGGAATCCGTTTTTTTCGGTACTGACCGGAGACGCCTCGCTGCGGTCCCGTCCGATGGGGCGCATTATTGCGCCGCTTCGCCAAATGGGTGCAGATATTTGGGCACGAGCCGACGGCAGGCATGCGCCACTGGCGATACAGGGGGGCTCGCTTAAGCCGATTCATTATACACTTCCGGTTGCATCAGCTCAAGTGAAGTCGTGCGTGCTGCTCGCAAGTCTTGCAATTGAAGGCTGCACCTGTATTGTCGAGCCCGGGAATACCCGTGATCATACCGAGCGGATGCTGAAATCCATGGGTGCTGATATTACGATCGGCACCATGCAGATATCCCTGACAGGAGGTCTCGAGTTACAGCCATTTGAGATGAC
The DNA here is from genome assembly GCA_035477855.1 of Dissulfurispiraceae bacterium. Taxonomy (GTDB): domain Bacteria; phylum Nitrospirota; class Thermodesulfovibrionia; order Thermodesulfovibrionales; family Dissulfurispiraceae; genus JAAYUK01. The sequence continues at coordinate 6,653 of DATIKF010000294.1, read as the reverse complement.
GGTTCCATCCGATTTTTCTTCAGCCGCATTCTTTATTGCAGCCGCGTTGCTTGTTCCCCAATCGGAAATCCTGCTGCGCAGTGTCGGCGTCAACCCGTCACGCACAGGCATGCTCGAAATCGTCAGACGCATGGGTGCAACGGTTACGCTTGAGAACGTTCGCGAAGTTTCCGGCGAGCCGGTTGCCGATATCGCCTGTGCGGCTCCCAAGCTGCTCAACCCGGTCAGCATCGGTGCAAATGACATCTCACTGGCTATCGACGAGTTTCCGGTTCTCTGCGTTCTTGCGTCGCAGGCGGACGGTACTACGCTTATACGTGGCGCAAAAGAATTGAGGGTAAAGGAATCAGATCGCATAGCCGCGATGGCGCAGGGTCTCCGCCTCATGGGTGTCATGATCGAAGAGTTTGAAGACGGCATTGCCGTCAGCGGCAAGGCGAAGCTCAGAGGCGCAGAAATTGAGACGTTTCATGATCACCGTATTGCGATGGCTTTTTCCGTTGCGGGGCTGATCGCTGAGGGTGAAACGACGATCCGGAACGCTGAGTGCGTGGACATTTCGTTTCCCGGATTTTATGAACGCATGGAACGGATTGTACAGTAACATGGGGAAGGTTGTTGCGATAGACGGTCCGGCTGGCGCCGGCAAAAGCACTGTTTCCAGACTTCTGGCCGAGCGGCTCGGATTCCGGCTGCTTGATACCGGCGCCCTGTATCGAGCTGTCGGACTGTTTCTGCGGCGCAAGGGAGTCAGTTGCGAATTGTCCGACGAAGCGCTCGAAAAGGAACTCAACGGCGTAGCCGTCGGTTTTTCAGGCGGCAAGGTCGTGTTGAACGGCGAAGATGTTTCGACCGCCATCCGCACGATTGAAGCCGGCAAAGATGCTTCGGTATTTTCGGCGCGCAAGCCGGTCCGTGCATTTCTGCTCCAGATGCAGCGAGATGCCGGGGAGCAGGAAAACATTGTTGCTGAAGGCAGAGATATGACGACAGTCGTTTTTCCGAATGCCTGGAGCAAGTTCTATCTTGATGCAACCGAAATCGGGCGCGCTGAGCGCCGATTCCGCCAGATGCAGGAAAAGGGGACGCCGATTGCGATGGAAGACGCTCTTCGCGACATTCGGGAGCGCGACATGCGGGACAGCCGCCGCGACATCGCGCCACTGCGGCGGGCTGACGATGCCATTTATCTTGATTCCACCCATCTCTCAATAGAGCAGGTCATTGAAGAAATGCTCGCGGAGATTGGCCAGTAAGGTATTGTTTTTTTTAAAATATTTTAAAATATGTGCTATACTTTGTCTCGACAGTGACGCTGTCGCAAGACTGTTCGAACGGAGCATCGATTGGTGGGTAAGGGAATACGCGTAATAACCGCAAAAAGGGCGGGTTTCTGCTTCGGGGTCAAGCGCGCTGTTGACATGGCCTTTGCCGCCGCCGAAGCCAACAGGAATGTATACACCCTCGGTCCGATCATCCATAATCCGCAAGTAATAGGGCGACTGAAAGAAAAAGGCGTCCGGCCTATCACCAGCATCAATAACCGCAGGATCAAGACACTCCTCATCCGCACGCACGGCATTCCGAGAGATATTTCCGAGCAGCTTGCGAGCAAGAACTATGCGGTCATCGACACTACATGTCCTTTTGTGAAAAAGGCCCAGCAGTATGCTAAACTGCTCAGGGAAAGCGGCTATCAGGTTGTCATTATTGGAGATGCCGGGCATCCCGAGGTGCAGGGACTGATGAGCTATGCCGGTGACACGGCCATTGTCCTGAGCAGTGATCTGGTTATGCGCGGAAGCACTGCCTGGCCAGCGCTGAAGCCGAAGGTTGGGGTTGTCGTCCAGACGACGCAGCCGGTGGCTGTGCTCAAGGCTTTTGTACATGATGCAGTCGACCTCGTCAAGGAACTGAAGGTCTTTAATACCATATGCAACTCCACTGCGCTTCGCCTCAAGGAAACGCAGGATATGGCAAGAAAAGTTGATGTGATGATTGTCGTGGGCGGACGGAACAGCGCGAATACAACGCAGCTTGCTGCTTTCTGCCACTCAATGAGCGTGCCGACGTACCATATCGAGACGGCTGATGAAATCAGACCGTCATGGTTCGGGGGCGTGACGAGCGTAGGCATTACCGCAGGAGCGTCGACTCCTGACTGGATAATTGCCGGTGCCGAGCAGCGTGTCAGAGAAATTGCGAAATAGAGGAGGGGCTGCGAGCATGAACATGCAACCGAACGACGAAACCAGAGAACTTGAACAGATGTACGCGGAGACGCTACAGCGAGTGCAGCGCGGATCCATCGCCAAAGGGCGGGTCATCGCTGTCAAGCAGGACGGCATTGTGGTCGATATAGGCTACAAGTCCGAAGGTCTGATATCCATAGATGAATTTACGAAGGAAGAACTTGCCGGCATTACCGAAGGCAGCCAGATAGAGGTCTTTGTCGAACGGATTAACGATCAGGAAGGCATTATCACGCTGTCGAAGGACCGCGCCTCCCGTATCCGCGCATGGGATGTTATTGCTGAGCTGCATCAGCAGAATGCCCGCATTGAAGGCAAGGTTGTCGACAAGACAAAGGGCGGACTGCTCGTCAGCATCAGAGGCCTTAAGGCATTTCTTCCTGCCTCGCAGGTCGATATCAAGGCAACGAAAAACCTTGACGCGCTTATCGGCGAGACCGTTGCGGTAAAAATCCTGAAGTTCTCTCCGCCGCGTCATCCGAACGGCAGCACAAGCGGCTCAACTCCGGGCGCGACTCTCATTGTTTCCCGTCGCGCCATCCTTGAGGAGGATCGCGGCAAGGCGCGCGATGAAACCCTGAAAGTGCTGCACGAAGGCGTCCTCATGAAGGGCGTCGTGAAGAATATTACCGACTATGGTATCTTTGTCGATCTCGGCGGCATCGACGGCCTTCTTCATATTTCCGATATCTCATGGGGGCGCGTCAATCATCCGTCGGAATTTTTCAAGGTCGGCGATGAAAAGGAGTTTCTCGTTCTCAAGCATGATGAGACCAGCCACAAGGTTACCCTCGGGTATAAGCAGAAGAAGGCCGACCCGTGGCAGACGGTTGATGAGAAATACGCTGCCGGCATGCAGGTCAGGGGCAAGGTCGTCAACGTCACGGACTATGGTATTTTTGTTGAAGTGGAAGACGGCCTTGAAGGACTGGTCCACATTTCCGAACTCGACTGGGCGCCGCGGCCAAAACATCCCTCCAAATATGTTGCGCTCGGGGAAGAGATTGAAGCACGCGTTATCAGTGTCAACAAGAACGAGCGCCGTCTTTCGCTCAGCACCCGACAGATGACGTCCAAGCCGTGGGATCTGGTCGGCTCAACCTATCAGGTCGGCCAGCAGATTCAGGGCAAAGTAAAGACGATTACTGATTTCGGTGCATTTGTGCGTCTTGCCGAAGGCGTTGACGGGCTTATTCATATTTCCGATCTGTCGTGGACCCGCCACATCAAGCATCCGTCGGAGGTGCTCAAGAAGGGGCAGAAGGTTGACGCAGTTGTCCTGAGCCTTGAGCCTGACAAAGAGCGCATGGCGCTCGGTATCAAGCAGCTCACTTCCGATCCGTGGGAGACCGAAATCCCCGCCCGTTTCCGGCTTGGCGATGAGTGCACCGGCAAGGTGTTGCGTGTTACCGACTTTGGGGTGTTTGTAGAGCTTGCGGGCGGGGTCGAAGGGCTTGTCTATTCTTCCGAGGTCGACAGCGCCCATTCTCTGCAGGATGGCGGGGAGATTCGTGTCCGCATCATCAAGGTCAATGTCGATGAGCGGAAGATCGGGCTCAGCATGAGGAATATCAAGTCGCATGAGGCTTAGAAAGTCAGTTATTATTATCGGGGCTTTTCTGTTGACGCTCCTTCTGTTGAGCGCATTTCTGACCCTTCTGCAGAAGGATGTTTCCATCAAGGAGCGGGTTGCCCTTATTCGGGTGGAAGGTCCGATTATCGAGGCGAAGTCGACGATTGATGAACTAAAGGGATACGTCAAGGACAAATCGATTAAAGCCATCGTCCTCCGGGTGAACAGTCCCGGCGGAGGCGTGGTGCCTGCCCAGGAGATATACGAGGAAGTGAAGAAGGCGGTTGCAACGAAGAAGATCATTGTTTCCATGGGTTCAGTCGCTGCTTCAGGAGGCTATTATATTTCCGCCCCGGCTTCGCTGGTCATAGCGAACCCCGGAACCATCACCGGATCAATCGGCGTCATCATGGAAGTCCCCAATTTCAAGGGGCTTTTTGACAAGCTCGGCGTGAAGTCCGAAGTAATCAAAAGCGGCAAGCATAAGGACATGGCATCAGTCTTTCGCGGCATCGGCGACGAAGAGCGGAAGATTGTGCAGGGCGTTATGGACGATGTGCATGATCAGTTTATTCAGGCCGTTGCCGATGGCCGCAAGATGCCGGTCGAACAGGTCCGGAAGATTGCCGATGGCCGCATCTTTTCGGGGAACCAGGCAAAGAAGGCCGGTCTTGTGGACGATATCGGCGACCTCGAATACGCCATCAGCGTTGCTGCAAAGATGGCCGGCATCAAGGGAGAGCCTGAGGTCGTGACGAAGAAGGAAAAAAACACGCTCCTTGAGCTGTTGAAGGGCGAAATTCCTGAGCGTTTCATGAAATACGCCCCAAACCTTGAGCTGAAGTATCAGTATATGCCGTAAAAAAATAGTCGGATCCGCGCGGGGTGACCAAAGCCGGAAACAGATGCTTTTTTTTGTCTCCTGCCTCCCGGATTCTGAACACTGTCTATTTGTCAGAGGAGGATTGCATGACACGCTCTGTGCTTATTGAGAAGGTAACGGAAAAGGTTGAAGGGCTCACGAAGAAGCAGGTAGAGACCATCATCAATACGGTCTTTGAAGGCATGAAAGAAGCCCTTGCAAAGGGAGAGAAGATCGAGATTCGCGGCTTCGGCAATTTCCGGCTGAAGATTCGCGAGGGAAAAACAGCGAGGAACCCCAAGACCGGCGAAAAGGTTCAGGTTCCGCCGAAGCGCGCCATTCACTTCAAGGTCGGCAAGCCGTTTCATGATGCGCTGAACCGGGCCGAAAACTAAAACACCCCGCAGAGCGGCCTGAGCACTCGTTCAGACCGCTTTTTCATGGCATGGACCGCAGAGAATTTCTTAAAAAAGCCATAATCTCCTGTTCGGCGCTCTGCATTGCCGCGCTCGGCGCAATCGCAGCATTCCTCTATCCGGCAAAGACAGGCGAGCGCAAACAGCAGTTTGTCTATCTGATGGAGGAAGATGATCTTCCGCGCCGCGGTGTTCGCATGGTAACGTTCAGTGTACGGTCTGAAGAGCAGGATGTCATGACGGTGAACCGGGTCTTTGTTGTCGGGGGAGAGAAGGGGATAACCGCATTTTCTCCGGTCTGCACGCATCTCGGCTGCTTCGTGAACTGGGATGCAAACAAAAAGACCTTCATCTGTCCGTGCCATGGCGGCAAATTCAGCATGAGCGGTGAGGTTATCGGCGGCCCGCCGCCTGCGCCGCTCAAGAAGCTGCCGCTGCATATCGAAAATGATAAAGTTTATATTGGGGTGAAGGCCTGATGGGCAAGCTGTTTGACTGGTTCGATGCGCGGTTCCATGTAAAACGTCCGCACAAGCGCTTTTTGCAGCGCCGCATTCCGGAGGGTCTGAACTACACCTACTGTTTCGGTGGCCTTGCGCTCACTTTTTTTATCGTCCTGGCGGTAACCGGCCTGATGCTTTCGGTATACTACATTCCATCTGAAAAAGAGGCATACCGGAGCATTCTCATGATCAACGACGAAGTCTTTCTCGGCTGGCTGGTGCGCAGTCTGCATAAATGGGCGGCCAGTTTTTTCATCGTGACGATCATCCTGCACACCATCCGCGTATTCGTGACGAGATCCTACCGTCCGCCGCGTGAACTGAACTGGATAGTCGGCTGCTGCACGTTTCTGGTTGCCATGGCATCTGCCTTTACCGGCTATCTCCTGACGTGGGATCAGCGGGCATACTGGGCTACCGAAGTCGGAACCGCGATGATTCAGACTATCCCGTTCATCGGCGACCATCTTATGTATGCGGTGCGGGGAAGCGCAGAAATCAGCGGCGCCACGCTTATACGCTTTTACAGCATTCACGTGCTCTTTCTGCCCCTCTGCATGGGTTTGTTGATGTGGATGCACTTCCACATGGTGAAGCGGCAGGGAATAGCGCGGAGACTGTAATGACAAAGCAACCGGCAGACGAGCAGCCCAAACGCGAAAAGCAGTTTTATCCGGACTATCTTGCGGAAATACTCCTTGTCGCATTCATCGCATTTGAGCTGCTGCTTATTGTCGCCATGCTCTGGCCGCCTTCGACAGGCCGGGTGATCGATTTAACGCGGCAGTTTCTGCCGCGGGCTGAGTGGTACTTTTTTGGGCTTTTTGAAGTACTGCTTTACTTCCCCGGCAAAAGCGCCTTCATCGGGGCGGTACTCTTTCCCCTTGTCTATTTCATGCTGCTTCTGTTTATTCCGTTTATCGACCAAGGGAGAAGCGGCCGCTTCAAGGCTAAGATTGTGGCGTGGTCGCTGCTTTTTCTCTTTATTTTTTTCACGATACTGCGAGTGCTTCGCGATACCTGGCCAAATCTGTTTTCCTGACACTG
>DATIKF010000293.1:0-18759 GCA_035477855.1 Dissulfurispiraceae bacterium | reverse complement strand
CGTGCAACAGAGCGGATTTATTCGGCGAAGTAGGCGCTTACATGGAGGTAAGTGCCGGGCGAATACCTCGGAGGACGGCTGGATGCCGTCCGAGAATGAGCGGCGTTGCACGTCCTGTCGGGCTAATGACAATTCCCGGTTAATTCCCAGTTTCCGCAAACTACTTATGGGAAACCGGCTCGCTTTTGGCCTCATGCATAATGACATTGTCTCATCCCATCGCAGCGGAGAACAGGATTGCGTCAGTCTCTTATTGTGCGGACTTCTGCCTGCTGTACACACTATTTTCCGATGCAGAACTGACTGAAGATGCGATCGAGGATATCATCCGTTGAGACGATACCGACAATCTCGCCGAGAGCATCCAGTGCCTCCCGGAGCGACAATGCGGTGATTTCCTGCGGTTCTGCTCCGCGAATGGAAGCATGAGCGCGCTCAAGTGCGCCGGCGGCAGTGTCCAGTGCGTGTTTATGGCGAATGTTGGTGATGAGCAGATCATCGCGGGAGGATACTGCAACCTTGCTTTCCTCGGGCAAGAGGAATGATTTGATGCAGTCTTTGAGTTCTTCGATATTCCTTCCGCTCTTTGCTGAAACAGCAATGGCCGGCGCCATCGAACCATCCGCCAGTTGAACCTGAAAAGGGCTGTCCGGCAGTGCGGAAGGGCCTGTGATGCTGGCATTGCCAAGCATGAAATGCGGAATACATACGTCAACTTTGTTGATTACGACAAGTGATTTCCTGCCCGACAATCTTTCCATCAATTCCCTGTCGGCAGCGTCAGGCTGACGGCTCCCGTCAAGCACGGCAAGGACAATATCTGCGCCCTCAATTGCCCGCAGGCTCCGGCGCACGCCTTCCTGTTCGGCCAGGTCATGCGCTTCTCGAATGCCGGCGGTGTCCATGATGCGAAGCGGAACACCGCGAATATTGAGATGCTCTTCGATAACGTCACGGGTGGTTCCCGGCATATCGGTAACGATTGCCCGGTCAGAATCGAGCAGCGCATTCAGCAGCGATGATTTGCCGACATTCGGCTTTCCGACGATAGCTGCGGCTGCGCCTTCCCGGTAGAGACGCCCTTCGTCATAGCGGCGGGAGAGTGCGCTGAGTTCGCGGGCTATGTGCATGCAGGACATGGCGAGTTCTGTCTGTACGAGATCCGGCAGATCGTCCTCCGGAAAATCTATGTATGCTTCGACGTGAGCACAGAGGTCGAGCACAGCATCACGAAGAGCATGAATGCGAACGGAAAGCCGTCCGTCAAGCTGCTGCATGGCGAGGCGCTCTGCATGATCGGTCCTGGCGCGGATAATATCGATAACCGCCTCGGCCTGCGACAGATCGAGGCGGCCATTCAGAAAGGCACGCCTGGTAAACTCCCCCGGCTCTGCAAGACGGGCTCCCTCGGCGAGAGCAAGGTTCACTGTCCGCATAAGCGGCACTGTGCCGCCGTGACAGTTAATCTCGACGACATCCTCCCTCGTATAGCTCCGGGGCGAGCGCATGACTGAAACAAGCACCTCATCAATGCGCTGATTGGAGCTGCCGTCAATAACAAACCCGTGGTGGATGGAGTGAGACTTTGCGCTGTGCAGGCGCACACCGCGGGGGGAAACGAAAAGACGCCCGGCAATCAAAATGGCATCGCGACCGCTCAGACGCACGATGCCTATGCCGCCCTCTCCCGGGGGAGTGGAAATGGCAACAATTGTATCATCAGAAAGATGTTTCATGGCATGCCGGAAAAAAAGCCCATGTTTCCGGTATCAACCGGAAACATGGGCCTCGTCATTGTTGCCTTACCCTGCCGCGGCGGCAGCCTTTGCCTTGTGATTCACATAGAGCTGCTGAACAATTCCCAGTGCATTGCTCACCGTCCAGTAGAGCACTACACCCGACGGCATGGTCAGAAAGATAAAGGTAAAGATTATCGGCATCATCATCATCAACTTCTGCTGCATCGGATCTGTCGTGGTCATCGGCGTCAGTTTCTGCTGAATGACGGTTGAGATGCCCATAACGATCGGGAGCACATAATATGGATCCTTGAGCGAGAGGTCGGCAATCCAGAGGGCAAACGGCGCCTGACGCAGCTCAATTGCATACATCAGAACATTGTACAGTGCGATGAAAACCGGAATCTGTGCAAGCATCGGGAGGCAGCCCCCTATGGGGTTGACCTTGTTGGTCTTGTACAACTCCATGATCTCTTTCTGCATGCGCGGCGGATCGTTTTTGTATTTTTCCTTAATCTCAGCCATCCGGGGCTGAATCATCGCAAGCTTTTTCATCGACTCCTGCCCCTTGTTCATGAGCGGAATGAACGGGATGCGGGTCACCACGGCGATGAGAATGATAGCCAGGCCATAATTGTGTGTATATCCGTAAAAGAACTTGAGAACCCAGAACAGCGGTCGCGCAAGGATCGAGAACCACCCGAAATCAACGATATGCTCAAAGCCGACATTGTATTTCTCAAGAGTTTGAATCTCTTTCGGCCCTACATAGAGGAGAAACTCATTAACCGGGGCCATTGTCCTGATAGTGGCAAGTGAGTCGTTGCTCTTATTGATGATGCGCGCCTCATCGATCTGCGTCTTCGGAGCGAGCGCCGAGAAGAAGTATTTGTCCTCCTGGGCTATCCATTTTACATTGCCCTTGAAGACATGGCTTTCCTTCAACCCCGTTGCATCAAATTCCTTGCGGTCGGCTTCTTTCAGGACAACCGGCCCGAAATGGGTATCGGCCTTTTCGTATGTGCCGAACTCTTTGCCGAGAGTTATGTAATACGCCGGGAATCCCTGAACCTCATCCTTAAGGTCGATTCCATACTCACCCTGACGGAACGTGAAGGTTCGCCGGACAGACTGGCCTGACGCGACGTATTCAAAAACCAGCGCGGCTTCCTTCTTCGCAGCGTCAAGTTTTATTGAGGTCGTGTTCGCCGTAAAAACGGCATTCGCAAAGGCAAAGTTCTCATCAGTGCCGATTGAGAGCGGCGGCATGGTTTGATTGGCGGTCAGTATAATAGGATTGCCTTCCTGCGTGAAATACTTCTTGAGTTCGATTCTCCTGAACGTCGCACCTACGTTGGTAAACACTGCCTTGAACAGATCCGTCTCGACCACAATCTCTTTTTCGACGGCAGCGGAAGCAGGCCGCGCAGGTACAGGCGCAGGCGCTGTTACCGGCTTCACAGGCGTTGCTGCTTGCTCCTGCTTTTTTTCCGCAGTCGCGGCCGCTTTTTCAGGAGCCGTCTGCTCAGTCGGCGGCGGTGCCGGCTTTGCAAAGAAATGCTGATACCCCAGCAGGACCGCTATCGAAAGGCCAATCGCCAGCAACAGATTTCTATCCATGGATAATCTTCCTCGTGTAAATCGTTTTCATTGAACCGGATCGTAGCCGCCCGGGTGAAAAGGATGGCATTTCGCTATGCGTTTCAGAGAAAGGGCGCCCCCGCGGAGCGCCCCGTATTTCTCGATGGATTCCCGTGCATAAACAGAACAGGATGGCGTAAATCTGCAGCACGGCGGAAGCAACGGGGATATGCAGGCCTTGTAAAATCCGATCAGCGCAATGAACAGAGCCTTCACGGCTTACCCGCGCAGCCTATCCTGCGAGGCGCTTTCTGCCTTTTGCGCGGCGTGCCTTGATGATCCGTCTGCCTGCCTTGGTCGCCATGCGGGCCCGAAAGCCGTGGGTACTCTTCCGTCTCATATTATGCGGATTAAAGGTAGTGTAGGTGCCCATTCGTGTTTCCTCCCGAAAAAATACTGAGAGAATAGTATAAATTCAGCGGGTCGGTTAAGTCAATGAAGAGCGACCCTTACCGACTGATCTGCTCATGCGAAATTTCTCTCGATCTCGATCTCCGACGCGGTACCGGTACTTATGCTGTACCCTTTCACCACCGGCATGTTTCCCGCAAAACTCACGATAACATATGCGACATCTTCATAATGCGCCATGTGGATATCTTTTTCTGAAGGATATGCCGGAGAATCAGGATGGGAATGGTAGATTGCAAGCATTTCAGCATTGACCTCACGCATGCTCTTCATCGCATCGAACAGCTCCCGCGGGTCCATCAGATAGCCGGTCGGAGATGCTTCGATATTCTTCATGGGGAAAATATGGGCAACGGTTGCATCCGCGCCGGCAAAAATGCCGCACGCTTCATTCGGCAGACATGAACGGCAGTGCGCAATCATCTGCTCAAAAATAGTGTGCGGGATGCCGATTTTCACATGGTTGATGCCGTGCTTTGTCGGCGTTCTGCTTCAGGACGGGAAATGAACGTCGCTGCAAACAGGGCAGGACTGATTTCTCGGCACCTTGACTGTCCGGAACTGGGACTTCAGTGCGTCATATACGAGCAGCCGGTTTGTCAGCAGCTCACCGATGCCGAGCAGGCATTTCAACACTTCCATGGCCTGCAGCGCGCCGATAACCCCCGGCAAGGCGCCCAACAGACCGGAGAGCTGAAGCGAATTCCTGACCTCTGCAGGCGGCAGATCTTCAAACAGGCAGCGGTAGCAGTGCCCTTTGCCCGGCACAATCGTCGTGACCTGTCCCTCAAACCTGAGAATTGCCCCGCTCACGAGCGGCTTTTGTGTCAGCACACAGGCATCATTGACAAGAAAGCGCGTAACAAAGTTGTCGCTGCAGTCCACGACGACATCATAGGGACGGATATGCTCGATTATGGTCTGCTCTGTCAGGCGCTCATGGAGAGCATTTACGGCAACGTCCGGGTTGAGTCTTTCGAATGTCGCCTGTGCCGACTGCACTTTCGGCATGCCCACTGCCTGAGTCCAGTGAGCGATCTGACGCTGAAGATTGCTCAACTCCACAACATCGTGATCAATAACGCCGATCACGCCTATACCGGCTGCAGCCAGATAGAAACCGGCGGGGCTTCCGAGTCCGCCTGCGCCGACAATGAAAACACGCGACCGGGCGAGCTTCTCCTGCCCTTCCTGTCCGACTTCCGGAAGTATAATATGGCGGTTATAGCGCTGAAGCTGTTCAGATGTAAATTGCATAACGGAAATCAGGAAGCCGGCAGAAAGCAGTCAGAAGGAAAGAACAAGCAGGGCGCTTGCGCCTCTTTTTGCATTCTGCCTTCCGTGCTCATAATTCCTGATTACTCCCTCCCTTCGACCCGGATGACAAGCGTCTTCTGTGCGACGACCGGCAGTTCGTCGATTTCGGCTATTGCGCTCACCACATCTTTTTCCTTGGCTGTGTGCGTCAGCACGACCAAAGGCACCGAACTGCTTGCGCTCCTGCCCTTCTGAATCACCGAGGCTATGCTGATAGTGTACTTGCCGAGAATGCCCGAAATTTTCGAAAGCGTTCCCGGCTTGTCGAGCGCTGAGAAACGGAAATAATATTTGCTGTTGATATCGCCCATTGCGCGGATTGAATGCGTGTTCCCGGCCCCGGAAATGCCCGGAACGCGCCGGATGCCGCCATAGACAATGTTGCGACCGATATCAATAATATCAGCAACAACCGCGCTGCCGGTCGGCATGTCGCCGGCGCCGCGCCCATAATAAAGCGTCGAGCCGACTGCATCGCCTTCAACGTAGATAGCATTGAATACGCCGTCAATCTTTGAGATCAAATAGTCGTTCGGCACCATGGTCGGGTGCACGCGCACTTCAACCTGACCATCAACCGCCTTGGTAATGGCAAGAAGCTTAATCTTGTAGCCAAGCTCCGAAGCGAACTCGATATCTTCGGCAGTGATTTTCGTAATGCCTTCAATATAAACCTCTTCAAACGAAAGCGGAATCCCGTATGCAAGCGATGCGATGATTGTCAGCTTATGTGCGGAATCGATGCCCTCGATATCAAATGTCGGATCCGCCTCAGCATACCCAAGCCGCTGAGCTTCTTTGAGCACATCACCGAAATCTGCTTTTTCAGCGGTCATTTTTGTGAGAATATAGTTGGACGTGCCGTTGATGATGCCGTAAATTGCTACCATATTGTTTGCGATGAGGCCTTCGCGCAGAACTTTGATAATCGGGATGCCGCCCGCTACCGCAGCCTCAAAACCGACCTCAACGCCCTTGTCGTCGGCAGCCGCAAAAATTGCCGCTCCTTCGGTCGCAATGAGCGCCTTGTTCGCGGTGACCACATGCTTGCCGTTTGCGATTGCCCTGAGCATGAAGTCCTTGGCCGGGTGAATGCCGCCGATCAGCTCGACAACAACATCGATGTCAGGATCATTCAGCAGTTCATCCGCACTCGTCGTCAGAACACCATCAGGCACCTTGAAGCCGCGGTCGCGCGTGATATCCCGATCCGCAATCTTTTTCAGGACAACGTCAAATCCGGCACGCTTGCTGATTATTCCGGCGTTCTCAAGCAGAACTCTTGCCGTGCCGCTGCCGACGGTGCCGAAGCCGATGATGCCGACGTTCACTCCATTTTTTCCCATATCGCATTACTCCCGTCTATTTGTGAATTGCCTTCTTGATTCCCTTTGCCGCCTGGCGGATGCGGTGTTCGTTCTCAACCAGCGCGAAACGGACACACTGGTCGCCGCCCTCGCCAAAACCAATGCCCGGCGAAACCGCAACCTTCGCCTCGTTAATCAGATACTTGCAGAACTCCAGCGAACCCATAGCGCGGAATTGCTCCGGGATCTGCGCCCAGACGAACATCGTCCCTCTCGGCGGTTCAACATTCCAGCCCGCGCCATGCAGAGCTTTAATCAGAACGTTCCGGCGGGACTCGTAGATTCGGCGCATGTCTTCAACGCAATCCTGCGGACCGCGCAGTGCGACAATGCTTGCAATCTGAATCGGCTGAAACATGCCGTAGTCGAGATAGCTCTTGATCTTGATCAGCGCACCGACTATTTCCTTGTTGCCGCAGCAGAAGCCGACGCGCCAGCCTGCCATTGAATAACTCTTCGTCATCGAGAAGAATTCAACGCCGACGTCCTTTGCTCCGGGCACCTGCAGAAAGCTCGGCGCCTTATAGTCGTCATAAACCAGATCCGCATAGGCGAAGTCGTGAATAACGATAATCTTGTTCTCTTTTGCGAAATCGACCACCTTCCTGAAAAATTCAAGCCCGTCAAGACACTGCGTCGTCGGATTATGCGGAAAATTAATGATGAGCATCTTCGGCTTCGGCCAGCTTTTCCGTATCGTCTTTTCCATCTCCGCAAAATAGTCGATGCCCGGCCCAATCGGCACCTGCTGGACCTCGCCGCCCGCAATGATGACTGCATACGGGTGAATCGGATATGCAGGAGCAGGCGTAATGACAACGTCTCCGGGCTGGATAATCGCCAGCGTCAGGTGCGACAGGCCCTCCTTGGAGCCGATAGTCGTGCACGCCTCCGTTTCGGGGTCAATGTCGACGTCGAAACGCCGCTTGTACCACTCAGAGATGGCGCATCGCAACTGCGTAATACCCTTGGAGGCGGAATAGCGATGATTCTTCGGGTTATGGGCAGCTTCGCAGAGCTTGTCGACGATATGCTTCGGAGCCGGAAGGTCAGGATTTCCCATTCCGAGGTCGATGATGTCATCACCCTTTCGGCGCGACTCCATTTTCAGGTGGTTGACGATAGCAAACACATAAGGCGGCAGCCGCTTGATCCTGTTGAACTCGAACATTGCTCCTCCTGTATAAAAGTCAGAAGTTAGAAGTCACTGAATCAAAAAACCCGATTCTCTGTTTCTTGCAGCGCGCACTCTGAATTCCGTCTCCTGTTTTCTGCATTCCGGAAAAGTTCTTCCGCGTTCATCGAACTCCTCGCGAGCGGGGCTGATGAAACAGAGAGGAAGCCGATTCCGAGCGCCTCACACCTCAGCTGCTCAAAGACGTCGGGGCATATATATTCTACAACAGGGAGGTGCTTTTTTGTAGGTCTCAAATACTGACCTATCGTAACCGCATAGCAGCCGGCGGCACGCAGATCCCGGAGCACGGATAGTACTTCGCTGTACTGTTCACCCAGTCCCAACATCAGTCCTGATTTTGTCCGAACATCAGGGCATCGGTCTTTTGCCCTTCGCAGCAAAACAAGCGAGCGCTCATAGTCTGCCTGCGGACGAACTGCCGGATACAGGCGCGGAACCGTCTCTACGTTGTGATTCAGCACATCAGGGACAGCGTCCAGCACTGCATGGAGCGCTGCCTCCTGCCCCAGGAAATCGGGAACGAGCACTTCGACACGGGCTTCAGGAAGACGTCGCCGAACAGCCCGAATCGTTGAAACAAAGTGCGAAGCTCCGCCATCAGGAAGGTCGTCCCGCGTCACCGACGTGAGAACAACATACCGGAGCTGCATCTCTGCCGCCGCCTCTGCAACGCTTTCAGGCTCCCGCGTGTCCAGCGGCGACGGCTCACGGTGTTCGACCGAACAGAATCCGCAGTTTCGAGTGCAGGCATCTCCGAGAATAAGAAATGCGGCGGTCGGCTTGGCAAAACAGCAGGACTGATTCGGGCAGCGCGCCTCCTCACAGACCGTGTGCAAACGGCGGGAATGAACGGAACGGGCAGCATGCCCGAGACGGTTCCGTTCCGGCAAGCTTCGTCGGATTTCCTGCTTGATCCAGTCAGGAAGCCTCATCAGATCAACAGAAAACGCAATGGATTATGAATCAAAGACAGCCTGATTGCGGCCACGGTTTTTCGCCTGGCAAAGCAGGGAATCCGCCGCTTTGACCATCTCTTCAAACGACCCGAAACTCCCTGTCGCAACGCCAATTGAAACAGTTATGGACAGCTCATAGTGGCTGTACGATAGTTTCGCCTCGGCAATCGCCGCCCGGAGTCCTTCCACAAAAGAAGGGAGATTCCCGGTGCTTTCACACGACTGGACAATGCAGAACTCTTCTCCTCCGAAACGGGCGACAATGTCTGTTTTGCGGCGGAAGTGACCCCGGATGGTATCGGCGACAAGCTTCAGCATCTGGTCGCCTGCTTCGTGACCGTAAGCGTCATTGATGTGCCTGAAGTGGTCAAGATCGAGCATAATCGCGCAAAGCGACAGACCGCTGCGCCGTGCCATCGCATGGAATGCTCCTCCCGCCTCAAAGAGGAAGCGGCGGTTGCACAGTCCGGTCAGCGGATCGGTCCGGGACTGATCCTTCAGCGCCTGAATCATCTGGATGTTCTCCAGGTTTGCATTGATACGGCAGATAAACTCTTCCGTGCTGTATGGCTTCAGAAGATAGTCGTTTGCACCTGCCTTCAGAAACTGCGGAATGAGCGAAGTGCCGCCCATGTCCGATGTAATAATGACGGCCAGGCTGTCCCTCTTGTAATGCTTCCGGAGCTGCTTCAGCAGCTCAAGACCATCCATCTTCGGCATGGCATGGTCCGTTATCACCAGCCGGATATCAGGATTCTGATCGAAAGCACGGAGCGCATCCTGACCGTCGGAAGCCTGAAACACGATCAGCAGCTGGTTTCTCAGCAGTTGGGCCATTGAGTCGCGATATGCAGTTGATCCGTCCACAACAAGAGCCTTTGTCTGCCGGTTATGCAGGAGCCGACGCACAGCGCTTTCCAGGTAATTGAGTTCCTTGATGTCGCGCTTGACGATATAGTCCACGATTCTTTTTGCAAGAAGCCGGTCACGGGTATCGGAATCATACGTTGCGGCAAGGACAAGTGTCGGTACGCCGCATGATAGTGCGTAATCGATCATTTCGCCATCGGCTGAATCCGGAAGATGGTAGTCAATAATGGCCAGCGCATAATCCTGCGGATTCTGCCCGAGCAGAGCCTTCCCCTCCTGAAACGAATGCGCGGATTCGCACATCGCTCCGAGTTTTTTCGTCAGGAAAAGCGCAACCAGCTCCGTTACGATTCTGTCGTCATCTATCAGCAGAATCTTGCTCATGTCAGCTCCAAATCGAAAGCATATGATGAACTCATTGTACCACTTATTTTATTTCTTCTGATTTCATCTCAGCCGCTTTTGCTTCGTCCCAGAGAGCATCCATCTCTTCAAGCGTCATGTCAGCGAGCTGTCTGCCGGAGGCCGCGGCCCTGCGCTCGATAAATCGGAAGCGCGTCACGAATTTGCCGATGGTCTTGCGAAGCGCTTCTTCGGCATTCACCCGAAGAAAGCGCGATATGTTGACGAGAGAGAAAAAGACATCCCCGATCTCCTCCTCAATGGCAGCCTTGTCCTTCCGCTCCATGGCCTGGCGAAACTCGCGAAGCTCTTCGTCGAGCTTCTTCATGACGTCGTCAACCTCTTTCCAGTCGAATCCGACCCGGGCAGCCCGCGACTGCAGGCGATGCGCCCGCAGGAGCGACGGCAGATGTCCCGGCACACCGTCAAGCGCCGATTCTCGTAACTTGCCCTCTTCCCTCTTGCGGTCGGTCCACTGCTGAAGCACCGCTTCGGGAGTATCGAACTTCGCGCCTGAAAAAACATGCGGATGTCGCGATATCATCTTTGCGCTGATCGCATCAGCTACCTCGCCGATGTCGAACGCCCCGCGCTCCTTCGCCATATCGGCGTGGAAAACCACCTGAAGGAGCAGGTCGCCGAGCTCTTCGCGCATGCCGGCGTCATCCTTGTTGTCGATCGCCTCGACCAGTTCGTAGGCTTCCTCGATGAGATACGGCTTTATGGATTCGTGCGTCTGCTCGCGGTCCCACGGACAGCCGCCGGGCGCACGGAGCTTTGCCATAATCTCGACCAGACGCTGAAACTGTTCCATGTCTACTTTGTCAGTATACCGAGGATTTCTTCGTAGCGGGCAGCGGTTTTCCGTACAATCTCGTCCGGCAGTTCCGGCCCCGGATACTGTTGGTTCCAGTCGAGCGTCAGCAGATAGTCGCGGACAATTTGTTTATCATAGCTGTTCTGGCTTTTGCCCGGAGCGTAGTCTTTTATCGACCAGAAGCGGGACGAATCAGGGGTCAGCAGTTCGTCGATGAGAATAAGCCTGCCGTCGAAAAAACCCATCTCCATCTTCGTGTCGGCGATAATAATCCCTTTTTGCTCAGCCAGGGCACGCGCCTTGGAATAGACTGCAAGAGAGGTATCGCGTATTTTTGCCGCGGTCTCCGCGCCGATAATCCTTTCGGTTTCGGCGAAGCTGATATTGATATCATGCCCTTCATCAGCCTTGGTGCTCGGGGTAAAGAGCGGCTGCTCAAGGCGCGAGGATTCTACCAGCCCGTCAGGGAGCGGAATACTGCAGACAGTTCGGCTCTTCTGGTACTCTTTCCAGCCCGACCCCGAGAGGTACCCGCGTACAATGCACTCAATCGGAAGCGGCTTCGCTTTTTTGACCAACATGCTTCTGCCTTCAAGTTCGGAACGATACTTCTTCAAAACCGCAGGATAATCGTCGACATTCGTTGCGACAATGTGGTTTTCGACAATATCGGTCATCCGGCTGAACCAGTGCAGGGAAATACCGGTAAGCACTTTGCCTTTCCCGGGTATGCCGCTCGGAAGCACGACATCGAACGCGGATACCCGGTCCGTCGTGACAATCAGAAGATTATCCCCCACCTCATACACATCTCGCACCTTCCCGCGGCGCGCAAGCTTGAGATCCTGAAAATTTGTCTGAATCAGAACGTCTGTCATAAGTGCCTCCAGTGTATCAACTTGATAAGTTCAAGAAATAAAGAATACCACAGACGCGGCGGCAATCGAAAACAAAACGCGGCATCCCGGAACCGGTGCCCCAGGAAGAATTCCGCGGTCAGACTCATGGCCTGTCAAGCAATCTTTTCAGCTCATCGCCGTCGATGACTTCGCGCTCAAGCAAAACGCGGGATATCTTTTCGAGCTGCTCACGGTGGCCTCCCAGAATGTCGGACGACCTCTGCAGCGCTGCCCGCAATATCCCGTGCACTTCGTCGTCAATTTCTTTGGCCGTATATTCACTGTACTCTTGCGGCTGGCCGGCGAGCTGAACATCCAGAAACCTCGGACGCGCCCTGTCATACGATACCGGGCCGAGCCTCTCGCTCATCCCGTATGACTTCACCATCGCAGTGGCCATATCCGTTGCACGTTCGAGATCATTTTTTGCGCCGGTGGACGCTTCTCCGAAAACCAGCTCTTCGGCGGCCTTGCCTCCAAGCAGAACCGCCATGCGGTCAAGCATCTCAGACCTGGTGAGCAGAAAACGATCCTCCGTCGGCAGCTGAAGAGTATATCCGAGCGCCGCTATGCCGCGGGGAATAATCGAAACACGGCGGACCGGGTCGGTTCCCGAAAGCATGCTGGCGACGATGGCATGCCCCATCTCATGAAATGCAACCCGCTCCCTTTCCTTCGGGCTGATGACGCGGGTTCGTTTTTCGAGCCCGGCGACAACGCGTTCTATGGCCTCCTCGAACTCCTTCATGGCCACGGCATCCCTGCTCTTGCGAACCGCAAGAAGCGCGGCCTCATTAACCACATTTGCAATATCCGCGCCGGCCATTCCGGGGGTCATCGAGGCGAGAACCTTCATGTCGACGTCATCGGATAGCTTCACTTTTTTTGCATGGACGCGGAAGATTTCCTCGCGCCCCTTGAGATCGGGGCGATCCACAACAACATGCCGGTCGAACCGGCCCGGCCTGAGCAGAGCTGGATCGAGGATTTCCGGCCGGTTCGTCGCCGCCATGATGATGACGCCTTTTTTGGTGTCGAATCCGTCCATTTCGGTCAGCAGCTGGGTGAGGGTCTGTTCCTTTTCGTCCATTCCCGCCACCGGGCTGATGCCTCTGGCTCTGCCGAGAGCGTCGATTTCATCGATAAAAATAATGCACGGCGCCATTTTCTCAGCCTGGGCAAAAAGATCCCGCACACGCGCGGCGCCGACGCCGACAAACATCTCCACGAAGTCCGATCCGCTGATGCTCAGAAAAGCGACCTTCGCTTCTCCGGCTACCGCGCGGGCAAGCATCGTCTTTCCCGTGCCGGGAGGTCCGACCAGCAATATCCCTTTCGGGATTTTGCCTCCGAGCGACTGAAACTTCTGAGGATTCCTGAGGAATTCAATGACCTCTTTCAGTTCGTCTTCCGCCTCTTCCACGCCGGCAACGTCATCAAACGTAACCTTCGTCTCGCCTTCAACGTATATTTTGGCTTTGCTCTTCCCTACCGACATGAGCCCTCCGCCTGCAGCCCCCATGCGCTTCATGAGAAAAAACCAGAGTCCCACGAACAGCAGAACCGGCACCACCCATGAAAGAAGCGCCCTGAGCCATGTCGCTTCCTGCAGGGCGTTGAATCGTATTCCTTCTGCCGCAAGCTCCCTGACGAGATCCCCGTCTTCCATGCGGACAACGAAAAATGTCGTCATCTCAGGAGAGATTTTGCGTTCTTTGGAATCCGCGCCTCTAAGGGCGGCAATCCTCTCGGCTGCGCCCTTGACAAACCTGCCTTCTATGGTGTCCTGGCGGATCTCGAGATCGTTTATCAGACGCTCCTTCACCAGCACCTTGAATTCGGAGTAGCTGATCTGCGCAACGGTGCGGGACAGAAAGTAGTTCTGGACAAGGAGCAGCGCAAGAAACGCGATCAGGAAGTAGCCAAGTGAAAAGCCGACCTTTTTCTCCATCATGGGGCCTCCTCTACATCTGCAGGAAAGAGCGTCCGGTGTTATTGCAGCAAACAGGGAACTAAGAAGGTAAAAGACCTGCATCCGCAGGGAAGCAGGCCTTTTACTGATGGATTATCCGTCGCCGGCCGGCTTCGTAATCCCCTTATCTTCCCATGCGCATCGCCTTCAGGCGGGAGATGCGCTCTTCCATCGGCGGGTGCGTGCTGAACATCTTCATTAAAGCTCCTCCGCTCAGGGGGTTGACGATAAACATGTGCGCCGTTGCGGGGTTTGCCTGCATGTGAACCTGCTGCGATGCCATCTGCAGTTTGTGCAGGGCGTTTGCAAGATAAATCGGATTGCCGCAAATCTCCGCGCCGGTGGCGTCCGCTCCGTACTCACGGGAGCGGGAGATGGCCATCTGCACCAGCATGGCCGCAATCGGGCCGACAATCATCATGACAATCATGCCGATCGGGCTTCCGCCTTCATCGTCGTCCTGCCTGCCTCCGCCGAAGATCATCGCAAACTGCGCCATATGTGCGAGATAACTTATCGCTCCGGCAATAGCCGCTGCTATCGTACCGACGAGAATATCGCGGTTCTTGATATGTGCGAGTTCATGGGCAAGAACACCCTCAAGCTCCTCGCGGGAAAGAATCCGCATAAGGCCGGTCGTCACGGCTACGGTGCCGTGCTCCGGATTCCGGCCGGTCGCAAACGCATTCGGCTGGTCTTCGTTAATAATCGCAACTTTCGGCATCGGCAGCTGCGCACGCTGCGCGAGCCTGCGCACCATGCCGTACAGTTCCGGCGCTTCAGCCTCAGTAATCGGCTGGGCTTTGTACATCCTCAGCACAATCTTGTCGCTGAACCAGTACGAAAAAAAGTTAATACCGAAGGCCATAATGAGCGCTATGGTCATTCCGCTCTTGCCGCCGAGCATTCCTCCGGCAATCACCAGCATCACCGACAGCAGGCCCATGAGCATCAGGGTCTTCATGGTATTCATCTGTTATCCTCCTTGTGTCCTATAAAAAAACCCTTACCACGATGCAAGGCATTATGGTAAAGGTCTTGCTTGTTAGCATTGCTAACCGAGTGGCACCGGACCGTGAAGGCCGTATTGACGATAACCACTGTTCAGCTACTCCCCTTTACAGGTGCTTCTGAAAGTACTTTTACGTTATCGAAAAATCAGGGGGTGTGTCAAGAGAAATCGGGAGGGAAAAATGGAGGCGACGAGCGGATTCGAACCGCTGAATAAAGGTTTTGCAGACCTCCCCCTTGCCACTTGGGTACGTCGCCATTCTAAAAGAAAGCGAGAAGTGAGAGGCAAGAAGTGAAAAGCGAAAGAAAAAGTTTTTCTTTTGTTCTTTTGTCGACTTCCTGCTTCTGACTTCCCACTTCCTGCTTGATAGTAATGGAGCGGGCGACGGGATTCGAACCCGCGACCCCAACCTTGGCAAGGTTGTGCTCTACCAGCTGAGCTACACCCGCAATCCTGAAACAGTTCGTCCGAATCGGACCGGAGAGCCTGACGCGTTGCCGGCGCATTCGGCACAACGAAGTTTTAGACTATAACACACTCGCTGAATCGGAGTCAACGTGCGTTGCGAAAAGAAAGAAGCATCCAGTACAATAGCCCGATGAATATAACGCTCAGTGAGTTCAGGTCCCGCGCTTCGCAGGCAAACATAGTCCCGGTCTACAAAAACATACTGTGCGACACGGAAACCCCGGTCGGCGCCGTACTGAAACTGAAGAAAAAACCGGTTTTTCTGCTCGAAAGTGTTGTCGGCGGAGAGAAGTGGGCGCGGTACTCATTCATATGCATTGACCCGGCGCTCACCATCAGGGGAACCGGAAAGCGCATGACCATCAGCAACGGCAGGCGCGAAGTGTCCGTTGCTGCGGATGATCCGCTTGCGGTTGCGGAAGACATCCTCGGTCAGTTTAAACAGCATGAAACGCCTGAGCTGCCCCGCTTTTCCGGAGGCTTCGTCGGCTATCTCGCATATGATGTGGTTCGTTCGTTCGAAAAGCTTCCCCATCGCAAAAAGCCGGGGCTCGACGTTCCGGACTTTCTGCTCATGATGTTCAATACGATGCTGATCTTCGACAACCTGAAGCAGACGCTTTCGATTCTCACCAATGTTCATACCGGCGGAGACATACTCTTCCGGGGCAAACCGCTTTTCCCGTCGCGGTCAAAAAAGGACCCGGCAGCGCTTTACCGCGAAGCCGGAAAAAAAATAGACAGAATCGCCGCCGTGCTGCAGAAGACCTGCACCATGAAGGCGCCCATCGGAATGCCGCAGGGCACGGAAGTGCCGGCGCGTCCGGATGCTGCATCCTTTTCGTCGAGCTTCAGGAAGGAAGATTTCAAGGCAGCGGTGGAGAAATCGAAAGAATATATTCACGCGGGAGATGTGTTTCAGCTTGTCCTGGCTCAGCGCTTCTCCCGCCCCTGTGCCGTTCATCCGCTGACGATTTACCGCGCGCTTCGGGTGATTAACCCGTCGCCGTACATGTTTTATTTCGATATCGGCGATGCTCACATTGTCGGGTCGTCGCCCGAAATTCTGGTGCGGCTCGAAGACGGCAGGATCACCGTGCGTCCGATTGCCGGAACGCGCAAGCGCGGCAAGACCGAAGAAGAGGACAAGGCTCTCGAAGCTGACATGCATGCGGATCCCAAGGAACGTGCCGAGCACCTCATGCTTATTGATCTCGGCAGAAACGATGTCGGACGTGTCGCGGAAATCGGCACCGTCAGGGTTACTGATTTCATGGTCACCGAACGGTACAGCCATGTCATGCACATGGTGTCGAATGTCGAAGGGCAGCTGCGCGACGGACTGAATTCGTTCGACGTTTTCCGTGCCGCCTTCCCTGCCGGCACCGTGGCAGGGGCGCCGAAGATTCGGGCAATGGAGATTATCGAGGAACTCGAGCCGACGAAGCGCGGCATTTACGCAGGCGCAGTCGGATACTTCGGTTATTCAGGAAACATGGACACCTGTATCGCCATCAGAACGCTCGTCATCAAGGACGGCAAAGTCTATTTTCAGACCGGCGCCGGCATTGTGGCAGACTCGGTGCCCGAGAGCGAATACTGGGAATCCGTCAACAAGGCGATGGCCATGATGACGGCCGTCGATTTCGTCGAAAAGAAAAAGAGATAACCATGCTTTTGATGATTGATAACTATGATTCCTTCACCTATAATCTGGTTCAGTACCTGGGCGAGCTGGGAGAAGACGTGCAGGTTTTCCGCAACGACAAAATAACGGTTGCCGGGATTGAGCAGCTTGCTCCTGACCGTATTGTCATCTCGCCCGGCCCCTGCACGCCGAATGAGGCGGGCATCTCGATAGAGACAATCCATCATTTTGCCGGGAAAATTCCTATCCTCGGCGTATGTCTCGGCCATCAGTCGATCGGCGCAGCGTTCGGGGGAGACGTCATTCGCGCTCCGTATCTCATGCACGGCAAGATTTCACTGGTTGATCATGACGGCAAGACCATCTACCGGGGCCTGCCGAATCCGTTTGAGGCAACACGTTACCACTCACTGGTCATCAGGCCCGAAACAGTGCCCGACTGCCTCGAAGTCACCGCTTGGACAAAGGTTTCCGGCATGCCGGACGTGATTATGGGCGTCCGGCACAGACAATTTGCCATTGAAGGGGTGCAGTTCCATCCCGAATCCGTGCTTACCGCGGCCGGCAAGGACCTGCTTCGCAACTTCATCGCACTGGAGCAGCCGCGGTGATCAGAGAGGCAATCAACCTTCTCGTGCAGAACATCCACCTCTCCGAGGCGGAGATGGCCGAATGCATGCTCGAAATCATGGAAGGCATTGCCACCGACGCCCAGATAGCGGCATTTCTGACCGCCCTCAGAATCAAGGGCGAGACGGTTGAGGAGATTACCGGCGCCGCCAGAATCATGCGCGCAAAAGCGGTGCATATCCAGGCTCCGGCAGGAGCCGTCGACATCGTCGGAACCGGCGGCGACATGGCCGGGACGTTCAATGTCTCGACCACGTCCGCGCTGGTGGTCGCAGCAGCCGGCGTTCCTGTCGCAAAGCACGGAAACCGTTCGGTATCGAGCAAATCCGGAGCTGCTGATGTGCTTGAAGCCCTTGGGGTGAAGATTGACCTTCCCCCTGCAAGATTAGAACAGTGTCTGGCAGAGACCGGATTCGGCTTTCTCTTCGCGCCGCTCTTCCATCCGGCCATGAAGTTCGCCGTCGGCCCGCGGCGCGACATCGCGATTCGAACGGTCTTCAACATCCTCGGCCCGCTGACCAATCCGGCCGGCACACGCCGTCAGGTCGTCGGCGTCTTCGCGGGGAATCTTACCGAGCCGATTGCACGAGTGCTCGTCAACCTCGGCATTGATCGTGCAATGGTTGTGCATGGGGCGGATGGGCTCGACGAAATCACCGTCTGTGACGGAACACGCATTTCTCAGGCAGAGCACGGCACGGTCGAAACGTTTTATATCTCGCCCGAGGGATTCGGCCTTGCCAGAGCTGAACGCGATGCAATTCTCGGCGCCGGAAAAGAGGTAAACGCCGCAATAACGCTGAGCATTTTGCGGGGAGACAAGGGACCGAAGCGCGACATGGTGCTTCTGAACTCTGCGGCGGCGCTCATTGTTGCCGGAGTTTCAGCAGACTTTACAACCGGGATAGCCCGGGCTGCCGATGCTATCGATTCCGGCGCGGCGCTCAGGAAGCTGGAGCAGATTAAGGCATTCACCAACGCCCCGCGCACCGCATAAGGTTCAACCCCGGAAGTGTGACTATGAGTGCGCGGCATTTGATTTCCCGGCGTATATGCTTCTGCTCCGACCAAGCCCGGTTCCTGCCTCACGGCGGGCCACCGTTTTCATTTTCCATTTCCATTACAAATCCGGTCGCGGAATGCTCCGTTGAACTGCCCTGATTATGATCAAAGAACTGTCACAGCAACATGGTAATGTCCACATAGAGCAAGATAGAGATGTCCTCTGCTAATCTGAGCACTTCAACCGAAGGAGGTTCAGATGGCGGGCGAGGACATTCTACAGATGAGTCAAAAAGAGCTGAAGCGGCTGCATATAATCCAGAAGCGTATCGATGGACAGATAGGTCAGGAAGAAGCAGCAAGGATGCTTCGGATGAGCGTTCGTCACGTTCGGAGAATGGCAAAGCGAG
>DATIKF010000292.1:0-4583 GCA_035477855.1 Dissulfurispiraceae bacterium | reverse complement strand
TCGGGAATTTCCGGTGATGGAATTAAGACTTGACGAGGACGGCGGCCAGACCCAAAAACTGCGCGGCTACGCGGCAGTGTTTAACAAACTGTCGGAGAACCTGGGCGGCTTTCGCGAGAAGATTGCACCTGGGGCATTTACGAAAACCCTTAAGACAGCGGACGTGCGATTATTGTTGAACCACGAGGGCCTGCCTCTGGCGCGGACCAAGTCGGGGACCTTGACGCTGAGCGAGGATGAAAACGGCCTGCGGTTCGAGTCGGATCTGGAAGCTGCGGATCCGGACGTGCAGCGAATTGTCCCCAAACTGAGACGAAACGACTTAAATCAGACGTCCTTTGGCTTTTTCACTGTTTTAGACAAATGGGAGCACCCGGCGGAGGGCAACAACAAAGAAAGCAGCAGGACGCTGATTGAGGTTGATCTGTACGATATTAGCCTGGTTACCTTCCCGGCATATCCGCAGACCAGCGTCAACATTCGGTCTGCAAAAGAAGTTTATGATTCTTATCTCGCCTCCCTGCGGGCGCAGGACGAAGCGATTAAGATAGAGCGACAGCGGGCGCTGGCAGCTCACCGTGAAAGACAAATTAAAATCTGGAGGTATATGTTATGATTTGGGATATTTTAGAAGCCAAGCAAAAACGGTATAAGCTTGTGGAGCAGCAAAAAGAGCTGCTGGCAAAAACCGCAACCGAAGAGCGGGAATTCACACCAGAAGAAAAAACGGAATGGGACAAGCGGGAAGCGGATATTGACCGGATGACTGTAGAAATCGGGCGATATGAAAAACTACTCGAAATAAAAGACGAGCAGGCGGCCCAGCGGGATATGTCTGGGCTCAAGCCCGGCGAAGGCGAGAAGGCCGAGGACGCACAAAAGAAAGCGGATGAGGAATACCGCAAGGCATTTGTGTGCTGGTTAAGTGCCGGCGCTGATTCTCTCACGCCAGAGCACAGGGCATTAATGCAGTCACGGTTTGTTGCGGCGGAAGGCCGGCAACTTGGTGTAGGCACAGGCGCCGCGGGCGGATTTTTAGTACCGCAAGGGTTTTATGAGCAAATCGTGACATCTATGCGGGCATACGGAGGTATACGAAATTCTCGCGCGAACATTTTCGCCACGGCTTCAGGACAGGCGTTACCTATTCCAACAACTGATGATACAGCAAACACCGGCATGCGGATAGCGGAGAATACGCAAATAACTGATCTGGCGACAACTTACGGCCAGCGGTTGCTTGGTGCGCATATGTACACTTCACGTATCATCAGGGTGGCTATTCAGCTCCTGCAAGACTCGGCATTTAACATCGAAACTCACCTTGCCGGAATCATGGGCACCCGCCTTGGTCGGATCACCAATACGGAATTCACGCTCGGCACCGGCACCGGCCAGCCGCAGGGCGTGCAGGTTGGCGCGACGTCCGGCGTGGCCGCAACCGCGGGCAGCGCCACATCCATCACTTACGCTAACCTTGTGAACATGGAGCACTCCGTTGACCCTGCCTACCGCATCGGCGCAGAGTGGATGTTCCACGACACGACACTAAGAGCGTTAAAGCAAATGGTCGATGGCCAACAGCGTCCGCTGTGGATGCCGGGACTTGCCGTGCGCGAGCCGGACACCATCCTTGGCTATCGCTATGTTGTTAACCAGGATATGCCGGTTATGGCGGCCAATGCACGGTCGATTTTGTTCGGTGATTTCAGCAAGTTTTTCGTGCGTGATGTCTTAGACATCCAAATACTGCGTTTAACTGAGCGTTATGCAGACTTTTTGCAAGTCGGTTTCCTGGCGTATTCTCGCCATGACGCGCTACTGTCTGACACTGCTGCAGTGCGGTTTTACCAGAATTCCGCGACATAAGAGTGGCGAGAGGGGGAGCAAGTGCTCCCCCTTAGTATTACCGGGGGTGATATAGTGCTGAAGCGATTAAAAATGCTTGTCAGTATAGGGTCGTCTGAGGGCTGGACGTATACCTGTGGCCAAACCGCAGAAATCGAAGCTGATCTTGCGGATAAGTGGATCAAAGCTGGCATTGCAGAGGACACGGCCCCTGAGTGCTCGGCTATACTTGCACCCGAAACGGCCCGAATGCCTGCACCCAAGCCGAAGTCAGGGAGGCGATAACCGTGAGCATATCTGCTGCATACGCAACCCCGGCTGAATATCGCCGCGTGGTTGGCATGACTGACGCCGGTCTTGACGCAGACATCGCCGCAGACCTGATGGCGGTATCGCGCTATCTGGATGGCGAAATGCGCCGTTTTTTTACCAGGGACGCATCACCCGTTATTAGAATTTTTGCACCGGCGCACGATGGTAAAAATCTGGCCGTAAGCGACCTGTCAGGCCCACCAACGCTGGTGCGCGTGGACACCGCGGGCAACGGAACTTTTAGCACAACCCTTGCCGCCGCAGATTACATTTTGTTACCGCTCGACGCCCCGCTAAACCCGGAACCGTGGCCGTTTACAAGCATGCAGTTAACAGGACTTGGATTGGTGGGTGCCTTTTCGGTTAACCAGAGGGTTGAAATAACCGCACGATGGGGCTGGCCTGCGGTGCCGGAGCCGATCCGGCGTGCAGCAATACACATCACAGCAATCCTGCGACTCGAAACACCACGGGCAACCAAAAGGATTGCGGAGCTAGGCGACACAGTTGAAACATCGCCACAAGCGCAGAACATCGTAAGACAACTGACAAACCAATACAGGGTGTGGCTGATATGACCAAACGTCCATCAAAAACAATCAAACTTGAAGGCTTCGAAGAAGTCATGCGCAAACTTGGCGACCCGCGGTTATCACAACAGCCGATGGAAGAACTGCTCACAGACGCATCCAAGATAGGTCAGTCAGCGGCGATAAAAGCCATCTCTGGCGGCACGGGGATAGCGGAACGGTCAATAAACTATAAAGTATTCTCCCGCACCATGTGGGCGCGTGTTTATACCATGATCGCCCGTAAACGTGCGATGTCGATCGACCGGGGCAGAAAACCGGGCGACAACCCGTCCATCGAAGAAATAGCATCCTGGTATTTCTCAACCCCGTTCCGCAGGCATTGGGATATGTCCCGTGACAACCGAAGCAAGGTTGTGCAGATCTGGCAAGCGATCAAAGAACACGGGGCAAAAGGCAAAAACTTTATCCCCGTAGCCAGGGAAGAGATTGAAAAGGAATTGCCGCGTTTACAACAGCGAGCCATACAACGGCTGGAGGAGCTGGCTAAAAGGCTATGAACTTTGACCTGTTTATCGACAGACTAAATACCCTGCAACGGTCAATCGGCATCACATCACCCGCGGTTTTGACTGTTAAACGCACATACTGGGGCGGGCCATCGGGCGCAATAAGTGATTTGCCCGCAGTTATCAACACCCTGGCTGAGCCGGACAGATCCCTTGGCATGGGGGCACGGCGTGAGGCGAGGTATCGTGTAACCGTCCAACTGCTAGTTGCACGCGCGACACCGGAGGATGAGCGAAGCAGCAGGATCGCAACTGCTTTCTGGTTCGCGGCCAAGACTGCATTTGACGCTGACCGGACAATCGGTGGGACGGTAACACATTCTATCCTGCAGGGCGCTAACCCCACAGTGCCAGTGCTGTTACAACATGGTGGACAGGCGTATATCGGGTTCGATGCGTTGCTTGATATCCAGAACATTGAAATGTAAGGAGGTGCTCGTGTGGCAACAAAATATAGGGTTTTGGCTGGCATGGACTATCCGCCGGACAAACGGGCAGAGCCGGGCGATATAGTGTCTGACTTGCCGGCAAAGTCAGTGGGGTGGTTACTGGAACAGGGATATATCGAACCAGTGGAGGCAGGTGATAAAACATGAGTTTCGTACATGGTTCCAGCGGGCGGTTTTATGTAAATGGATTTAACTTGAGTGCGTTTCTTAAGAGCGTTTCCGGTTCTGAGGAAATAGAAGCACATGACAGCACCACATTTGGCGCGACCGCCAAGACTTAT
The DNA here is from genome assembly GCA_035477855.1 of Dissulfurispiraceae bacterium. Taxonomy (GTDB): domain Bacteria; phylum Nitrospirota; class Thermodesulfovibrionia; order Thermodesulfovibrionales; family Dissulfurispiraceae; genus JAAYUK01. The sequence continues at coordinate 594 of DATIKF010000292.1, read as the reverse complement.
GTGCCGGGATTGGTTGATGCTACATTGAGCGCGGAAGGTTTGTTTTCCGGCGCGGTGGCTGCCACTGACGCGGTTCTGTCTGCTGCCTTGCGGGGACGGACACCGGTCTTGTGGAACTGGTTGCCTGCGGGTGATGTGGATGGCGCGTTTGGTTATGGTATGTCAGCCATCTCCACCAGCTATGAGATCGAAACGCCGGTGGACGATCTGGTCAGCGTATCTACAGAAGCGCAATCCAATACGGGGATGGAACGGACGCAGGTACTGCATCCTCTCGCGGCGCAAACGGCAACTGGTAACGGCGTAGCACGTGACCACGGTGCGGCAACCACTGCTGGCGGTGCAGGTTATCTCCAGGTCATGGCCGCATCCGGCACAACGCCTAATCTGGTTGCGCGAGTACAGCACAGCGTTGATAACTCGGTGTGGGTTGACCTGATCACGTTTGCTGCGGTAACGGCGGCGAATGTCGCACAAAGATTGACCGTTGCGGGGACAGTCAACCGCTGGACGAGGACAACCTGGGCGATAACTGGGACGACGCCGAGCTTTACGCTCTTTGCGGCATTTGGCCGCAACTAGTCGCTTCTCCGC
>DATIKF010000291.1:0-3485 GCA_035477855.1 Dissulfurispiraceae bacterium | reverse complement strand
TTATGAAGGATGCACTCGGGTTTGTTTACAGCAACACCCCTTTGTGCGAAAAGTATCTGCTTGAAAATGCTAACCAAAGTCGTGAGCATACACTCATCGATATGGGCGACGACGAGTTCACCCGTGGAAAGCCGCACCCCATGATCGATTTTTCATTGAGGGTGCAAAGAATCCACAAGGAAGCGGCCGACCCGAAGGTAGCGGTTGTTTTGCTCGACCTGGTGCTTGGATATGGCTCACACCCCGACCCGCTAAGCGAACTTCTTCCGGCAATAGAAAAGGCACGGATGGTAAATCCTTCAGTGCTTTTCATTTGCGCTGTTTGCGGAACCGATGGCGATCCGCAGGGCCGACAAAAGGTATCTGAAAAGCTTGCCGGGGCAGGAGTGGAAGTCATGCCATCGAATGCAGCCGCGGCGCTACTTGCAAGTCAGGTTATTGTTTCACTTAATGCCAATCAAAGATAAATGCCCGCTGATTCTATTTTCAATAAGCCATTAAAGGTTGTGAATATTGGGCTTGAAGGCTTCGCCGGGAGCATTACACAATGTGGTGCCCAGGTAATTCAGGTAAAATGGAGGCCTCCCCTCGGGGTTTCTGCTGCCTCCTTAAAGACGGTGCTTGCCCACGCGGAGCAGACAGAGAAAGCCAATGCTGTAGCAATGGAACGCATTCTCAACGGCAAGCCATTTCTGGTGGGGATGGATACAGCAATTAATGTCATTCCCCGTATGCGCAAGAACCTGATCCTGCACTCGGGCCCGCCCATTGAATGGCCGCGTATGAGCGGCCCTACCCGGGGCGCAATCATTGGGGCGCTAATTTACGAAGGCATGGCTGCCTCGACCGAAGAGGCAGAACAACTTGCAGCATCGGGCAAAATTGAGTATGCACCCTGCCACGAACACTCCACTGTAGGGCCGATGGCAGGAATAGTTTCTGCATCCATGCCGGTATTTATTGTTAAAAACGAAACTTACGGAAACACCGCCTATTGCACCATGAACGAAGGCCTCGGCAAGGTGTTGCGCTACGGTGCATACGGACCGGAAGTGATCGTACGCCTGAAATGGATGGAAATGGAATTGTACCCTGTTCTTAAAGGCGCCATCGGGTTCATTGGGAAGTTAGACCTTAAAGCCATCATCGCTCAGGCTCTGCACATGGGCGATGAGGTGCATAACCGCAACCGTGCCGGAACATCGTTGCTTTATCGTGCCCTTGCCCCGGCAATGGTTCAAACCTGCAGCAACAATGAAGCAGTGGCCAGGGCGCTGAATTTCATTAACGGAAACGACCACTTTTTCCTGAACCTCTCCATGCCGGCAGCCAAATGCTGTCTCGATGCCGCAGCAGGAATTCCTCACAGCAGCATTGTTACGGTGATGGCTCGCAATGGCACCGACTTCGGAGTTCAGTTGTCGGCTACCGGAGGCCAATGGTTCACGGGCGAGGCTCCGGTGCCGGATGCCCTCTTCTTTCCGGGTTTTTCGAAAAAGGATGCCAACCCCGACATTGGCGACTCGGCCATTACCGAAACCCTTGGGTTAGGGGGCTTTGCCATTGCCGCTGCCCCGGCTATCGTACAGTTTGTTGGAGGAACTGCTCAGGATGCCGTTCAATATACCCTCGATATGTATGAGATTACTTCCGCCGAAAACAATGTATATCAAATACCTTATCTCAATTTCAGGGGAACTCCAACAGGCATTGATGTGCGCAAGGTGGTAGAAACCGGAATAACGCCGTTTATTGACACCGGAGTAGCCCACAAAGAGCCCGGCCTGGGTCAGGTAGGGGCAGGAGTACTCAGCGCACCCTCTGAGCCGTTTCGCAAGGCTTTCGAAGGTCTGGCAATAGCATTTGATTCCAATTTGAATCCTTCCGGCGGGAGATAAAATGGTGACTTACGTATTTTTAAAATCTTGACAGACGATTACTTTTGACTCTGCATTCACCAGAAAACATTGTTTAATATTTCAACAACGAAAAATAAAATTCCTGACAGATGAATATCAATGATTTCTTTAGCCTGATGAATCGGGTAAAAATTTACGACCTTACGCAACCGTTAAGCATTCATACTCCGCCATGGCCAAGCTATATGCCTTTGCAGATTCAGTACTTCAAGCGCATTGCTGGCGCCCACATGGGTCAGGGTGCCAACGGACAGATAATCACCACCAGCCACCATGTAGGTACACACATCGACGGTGAAATCCATTTCCACTCCAGTGGCCGCTCCATCGGGAATACTCCGCTCGACTTCTGGTATGGCCAGGGAGTTGTGGTCGACATCTCCGATGAGGTGGAAGATTATGGCCTTTACACCCCCGACATGCTCATGCGAAAAGTCGAAATCAAAGAAGGCGACATCCTGATTATCAACACCGGGTTCCATCGCTATGCTTGGGATCAGCCGGAGTCGGACGAGGTACGGTATTTTGTGAACCACCCCGGACCAAGCCCGGATTTTCACCAGTGGGCGCTCGATATGAAGATCAAGTGGATTGGCGTTGATTGCGGAAGCGCCGATCATCCAATGAACACCATTATCCGCGATTGGCACCCCAAGCGTTTCCGCGAAGCCGAAGCCAGGTTGGTGGCCAAATACGGCAAAAAATGGGATGAGATGTTTCCACCCGAAATCTATTATCAGGTCATGCACCTGAAACTGTTCCCCAAAGGATTGGTACACGCCGAAAACATTGGTGGCGACATCAACAAGGTGAACAACAAAAGGGTTTGGATTGGCCTGTTTCCGTTGAGGGGCATTGAAATGGAATCGGCAATGTGCAGGGTGGTTGCCATTGACCCAACTGAATAACGCCGCAAAACTGTACCGGCAGTTTTTGCCGGGAATTTTTTAATACCAGAATTATCATGGCCATTCCTTACGAATTCGAATATTTCAAGCCGTCCTCCGTGGAGGAAGCTGTTCAGTTGCTTGGAAAACATGGAAAGAATGCGCGTATCCTGGCCGGTGGCACCGATTTGGTCAACGAGCTCAAGAAGGGCTTCCGGGTTCCCGAAGCATTGATTGACATTAAAGGCCTGGATGAGTTAAAAAAAATAGAACTCACCGGAGGCAGGCTCGAAATTGGCGCCCTGGTTACCTTTAGCGAAATTCTGAACTCCAAAGCAGTATCTGAAAACGCTTTTATTCTTTTTGAAGCCGCAGGCCTGGTTGCCTCCAACGGAGTGCGAAACAGGGCCACTATGGTTGGCAATATCTGCTCGGCGGTTGCCTGTATGGACAGCGCAGCACCTCTGCTGGTACATGACGCCACCGTGCATTTGGTGAGCAGCGAAGGTGCCAGGATAATCCCCATTCAAAACTGGTTTGTTGATAACCGCAAAACTGCCATCGCACCCAACGAGTTGGTTACAAAGGTTTCGCTCTCGCTGCCCGGCGTGAAATATGCCGGCGCCTATCAGAAGATGATGCGCTATTCGGGCGAGGACCTGTCGCAAGCCAATGTGGG
>DATIKF010000290.1:0-1552 GCA_035477855.1 Dissulfurispiraceae bacterium | reverse complement strand
CCTGCAGCATCCGCCGTTCCTCTTCCATCAGGGTGACAGTATACTTCTTCTTCATGATAGGTCTCCTTACCTGGGTACAACCATCCCATCGGCAAAGAGACCGGAAACTCTATATCAAATCACGCGTAACGGAGCACTAGCTCGGTGGCCAAGGTGCCATTTGGAAAGCCTGCCATCAGCCAGTTGGCTGCGCCCTGCTGGGAAGCAATCACCTGTCCGGGGGCACCACCTTTCACCCACGCAAACACACTGACGGGACCTGCGGAGGGGTCTCGAATCACCTCAGCCGTAGCGAGATTACCGAATCCACCAAATTCGAGCGTTCCGCCCATGATGCCCTCTTCTGGTTGCCAGCGCAGAGTGCCCATTACTTCAGCGTGCTTCGTACCCTCGCTGTCGTGAGCAATCGTACCCACAGCTTCATCGAGTTTCCAGTATGCGATTAGACCAGGGTCCCCCCCTTCCCTGATCTGCCCCACGAACCGGCAATCGACGAACTCAGGTGTGCGTCCATGCCAGAACTCAACGGCAATTCCAGACGGGCTCTCCACCATACAACTCCGGATCGTTGGGACGGCGTCACGGCAGGAAATCCCCACCGAGTCACTCTGAATGGTCAGGCCGACCAGCATGCACCCAGAACTCTTGGGGCCCGAGAAAGCCACAGTAGGATTGCCGGGCCGCCCCTTGATGATGGTGGCGGCAACCACCGCTGGATCTTCAGGGTCGCGCGAGCTGATAACCATGGCTGTTTCGCCAAACTCAACGTTCTCCTCATACACCACTGGGTCAAGCACGATCGCATCACCTGTCTCGCCATCCAGTAGTGCATGAGTGATCAGGCCGTACTTCTTTCCCGTCCGGGCATTCGTTACTGATAGTGGAGGTAGATTCGCCGAATCGAGCCTGATCGGATCTGCATAGATGGTTGATCCGTATCTGTCACGAACTCGAACAGTCCACCATGTCTCCTTGCTGGGAAGGTCTTTTACTATATCCATCGGCGGAAGTGCCGTGTCGGAGATGATCTGATAGTGAGCCACCCGGTATGGGTCGGAGCCCATCAGAACTTGATAACCTGCCGCGTTCTCACTCTCGTCACAACTGAGGACAACGCCGTCGATGTCGCCCGAAAGGTCGGATAGATTCGCCCAGATCCTAAGGACGACCGGCTCCGGTAGTCGGCCCGGGTGTGTTTCTATATCGGAGAGTGCTAGGCTTTGGCTACTGTTGTTCAGGCGAAAGAAGTACCCAATATGCTCCGATGTCAGTTGGAGGTTCTTGCCTGGGCCTACGACCGACCAGTAGGCCCCGCCCACCACTCCCCCGTTGAACTTGCTGGCATACGTGTTTGTGAGGGACTGCTTATACCAATCCCGTGCGCCCGCATGGCTGTAGCCCGTCAAGTATATACCCTCCAGTTGCATAAGGCACTCCGTCAAGTCTTGCGAATGTGCAGTTTTCATCGGGAAAGAGGCGTGGATTCGTAACCGAGGAGCCGATTCGTAAATCTCACCACAGGTGAGGTTCAGATTCGGCAAGAGAATCGGGG
>DATIKF010000289.1:0-1743 GCA_035477855.1 Dissulfurispiraceae bacterium | reverse complement strand
CGGCGTCCTCATCAGGCGCTTGACTACAAAACGCCCGATGAGGTTTACTGGACTATGCTGCCGCATGAGCGGGCAGCCTGATGCTGAGCAGCTTCCCACTTAAGAATCGCTTGCTCCTGTCCAAACAACCTGAGCCACCTCATCCATCCGAAATTCCTTCGTGTACCGCCCTCGCGGGATTCGGTCCATGCTCCACCTCCATCTCGTATTGTACCCGAGACTTTGGGGTCTTCTTTTTTCAGCATACGTCAGGATGGAGTCGCAACGCGTCTCCCAGGAAGGCCTTAGGGCCTTACTCCAGTCGCTTTTTTTGCCAGCGTACAAAATATTGACGTTAGTTCTTTACGTATCGACACTTTGGGAATGCGGAGCATCCAAAAAAAGTTTTGCCCGCGGCCGCTCCTTGTCGTGCCGTTCTCTGTACCAATGCACTCCCGCATTTGGGGCAGGTAACGTTACTATTGAATCGTTCTTTGAGTTGATCTACATGCTCCTTCGAACTGGCCACAGGGCAATCTTTCAAAAAACTTAGGCGCGACGCAAGACGAACTATCTCATCCTCCGAAAAGACAACCCTCTTGAATTCTTTAATATAGGGAATGAGTCCGCCGGCAAGGACATTTGCCGGCATTTCTGTTTTAAATGTCACATCCCCGATAAACCAAATGATGGGGATTATGAGACTATGGTCGATGCCCAAATACTGAGCCAGCGTCTTGGTGTGTTTATAGTTCTGGTGCAAAGGGTTCTGAAAGCGATTCTTCTTGCCATAGATGGACTGAGTCCATTCTATCTGCGTCGAGCGGCCGAAAATCCAGCCCTGATAATTCTTTGTTTCGATGACAAATAACCCATATTTTGACAGAACAATGTGGTCTATCTGGGTGGTGCCGTTTTCGGTCTTAACGAGAATATCGGTATAGCGCTGGTATTCTTTGTCATCCAGAAATGCCCACATGCCGGCCTGGGTTACTTTTTCCCCGATCCAGCCTTTTAGATTATTCATCATGCTCATGCTGAGACCTCTTTAGTCCTATTGATCATCTGAAACCCACTAGCAGTTCTCTGCTCTGTTTCGTAATGTATAGCACAATTCAGGATATTTTGAAAGGTGTCAGTTTTGGTGACAAAGAGAAAGGCAAGATCTCCTTCTCGATAAGCTGCTACATAAGCGTGACCGCATGCTGAAAGAGCCTGGGACATCTTTTTTTCGGTCTGTGCGTTATAGAAATGTCTGTTTCTGGGCAGATGCTGATAGATCATGATGCAGGATGAATCGTGAATACTCTGAAATACAGAATGAAGCTCCCGGTTCAGGAGGTATTTCTCGGGTCCCATTTATTTTCGATACGATTCCGACCGCGATTCAAGGCCAGTATCAGGGTCGATGAATACGAGAGCGCTTTGCTTGCTCACGAGAGGCAGAAAGGGCTCCCAGTAGGAGTTGCGATCCGAATGGCTAAAGTATGTCTTATCGACGGGCGTAACGGTGTGGTAGGAGTGGTCCTTCAACCAACCTTTCCAGTGATCGAGGCTCTTGGTTTTACAGCTCATTATGAAATCAAGTGAACCACTCCCCGGGCTAAAGCCCGGGGCTTCAGTGCCTCAACATAACCTGCCATAGCCTATCTGTTTTGATCCCTGATGTATTTGCGGATGACTTCTTCATTTACCTGCCCTACGGTTTCGGCAAAATAGCCATCCGCCCAGAAACTATCTCCCCACAGAAACTCTTCCAGTTCC
>DATIKF010000288.1:0-3619 GCA_035477855.1 Dissulfurispiraceae bacterium | reverse complement strand
GCATCAGGCAGGGAGCTTCTTTGTGACAAGGGCGAAGAGCAATCTGGATGCGCGCAGGATATACTCGGCTCCGGTGGATCGAAACACCGGATTGGTGTGCGATCAGCTGATTGCCCTGAATGGCCATTACAGCAAACAATCGTATCCGGAACAGTTGCGGCGTATCCGGTTCAAAGTGCCGGAAACCGGCAAAACGCTGGTCTTTCTGAGCAACCACAAGACATTGCCGGCTTTGACCATATGCTCTTTATACAAAAGCCGGTGGGAAGTCGAGCAGTTCTTTCGATGGATCAAGCAGAATCTGCGGATCAAGAGCTTTTACGGCACTTCGGAGAATGCGGTAAAGACGCAAATCCGGATTGCTGTTTCGGTATACGTGCTGATCGCAATCATCAAGAAACGGCTGAATCTGGAGCTGCCGCTCTACACTTTTCTACAGATTTTGTCAGTCGTGGCTTTCGAGAAGATGCCCTTGCAGAAAGCCTTTGGGGCGTTGATTACAGTATGAACACTGAGCTGAGTTGTAACCAATTGAATCTGTTCGGTTATTAACCGGACACTACTGGAACTGAGGGTTAGAATATCTGGAATGTTGAAAGATGGGAGCATTGAGCAATTACAAACCGCATCGCGTATTATGAAGGCACTGCTCCAATAAGCAGCCCTCTCTCGGCTCCCCCCAAGAAAGCTTTACCCAGCTCTATTGCATCTTCAGGTTTTTTTCTTGCAACGCTGCCCATTCGGTCCATGTGCTGTTTGCTCACAATAAGGTAAAATTAAAAAGATCATGATTTCTGATCGTTACTCAGTGAACTCTTCTTTATTTTGGAGATATTCGATGAATGTTTTGAAACAATTGCTCGATACGAAGAAACAGCGCCTGGATCAGGCGAAATATGCGCTTCCGCTCAATGAGCTGAAGGCGAAGGTCGGTGGTGTTGCACCGGCGCGCGATTTCGCTGCTGCCGTAAAAAGCAGCGGCACCGTCCGTCTCATCGCCGAGTTGAAAAAGGCTTCGCCATCGCGCGGACTTATACAGCCTGACTTCGATCCTGTAACCATCGCCAGCATCTATGAAGAGCACGGGGCCAATGCCATTTCGTGCCTGACCGAGGAAGACTATTTTCAGGGACATCTCTCGTTTCTGCCTCTGGTGCATAAGGCAGTAAAACTGCCGATCCTCCGCAAGGACTTCATCTTCGATCCTTACCAGATTTATGAAGCCCGCGTGAATAATGCGGATGCGATTCTTCTGATCGCCGCTGCGCTCCAGACTAATCAGGCGCAGGATTACATACATCTGTCGCAGGAACTCGGGATGGCAGTGCTGTTTGAAGTGCATAACGAAGCAGATCTTGAAAAGGCACTGGCGATAGATGCCCCGATTATCGGCATCAACAACCGCAATCTGATAACCCTGAAGATCGACCTTGAAACAACCTTCCGCCTGAAGGCCCAGATTCCGGCAGGGAAAATTGTGGTTGCCGAAAGCGGTATCACCACACGGGCAGATGTTGTTCGGCTCGATGCAGCAAGCATTGACGCCATGCTCGTCGGCACCGTTCTGATGAAGTCAAAAGATATCGGCGCAAAAACAAGGGAGCTGCTCGGCACCGCTTAAACCGATGCATGAACCTTTATCCGGAGGTCGCAGATGAAACGGCTGTCATCGAGCCAGGAACTGTATCACGAAATATTCGGCTCCATTCTCGACCGGGCCGAAATGACGCCCTATTTGCTGCTCCCTGCTGACAACTACCAGACCGCTCTTCGACAGGCTGCGCAGATGATGCGCAACCGGGGCTTCGATACGACCGGGGCTGATGAGCTGCTGGACAGCGAGAAGCTTCGTGCGCTCCGCTATGTCGAACAGGCATATCGCTACTTCTTTGACTGGATGTTTCCCTTCGTCAGAAATCAGCTTGAGGCGCTCCTGCACCTGAAGTCTCCGAACACAAAGCCCTATCTGGCATGCCGGCAAGCCGTCACGGAGATGGAGACCACGCTTGCCGCATCCGCTTTCCGCGACCTGGTGCTGGAAGACCCGCGCCACCTGTTCCTGCTCGCGTCATCCAGAAAATATCCTCATGTCTTTCACGGATATAAAGGAGCCGGAATGGAGATCCCTCCGGCCTGGCAACAGGGAGGGTGTACGCTTTTGAAGATGTCCCACCTGATTAAATCAATCGAGGAAGACAGTCAGGACATTAATGATTATGCTCAGCTCGGTCTTTTTCTGGCCGGGCAGGGACTCAGCCTGAACGACCTCTACCAATACGACTGGTTACATCCGGAGCATTTGCCGGAAAGCGAATCCGCTCAGCGGGCATTTGTTAAGCTCTCAGCTTTTTTTCACAAACTGAAAGAATCCATGGTGCATGACACCGGGAAGGGCTGCCTCGTCTTCAACAGCGGCGACGGGGTAAGGGTCTGCATCGTCGACATCAAGGCGCGCCTCAAAAGCCCCGAAAGCATGTTTACAAAACTGGGCAAGGACGTTGAGGGCGAAGCGTGGGATATTCGCGACATCCTCGCGATTACCTTCCTGTTGAAGAGCAAGGATGACACACTGAAGCTCTTTCATGCACTGCAGAAGCGGGGAGTTATCCTGCAGGAAAACACGGTGTCTCACTCCATAACGCAGACGCTCTTCGACACACCGGAAAGCATGGTGGAAGCGACGCGGCGGCTGATGCTCAGTCTTGCGCAGAGCGAAGGAAAGGACACTGCGGCCGATGAAACAGAGATCATTGCCAATGCCGCAAAATTCTTTGATTCTCTGAACGTTCATGCCGAAAAAAACCGGTTTTCGTCGCTCGGCCACCGGAAGTTCCAGTGCAAGATCGCATTTTCTCTTCCGATTCACCGCACCGCCGATACCAATCAAATCATCATTCCCGGCACACCGGCTTATGGAAAGCGGAATCAAATCTCGAAAAAAACCCAGCAACACACCCTCGGCATTGAACTGCGCATTTCAGATGAGGAAAGCTGGCATGCCTCTGAACAGAGGGGCGAATCGCATCATGATGCATATAAATTCCGGCAGCTCGTTGCAGTCATGAACCGCATATTCAAAGGAGTCTTTCACCTGCCGAAAGAGCATTTTGCACAACTTCGCAAAGATCAGGGAAAATTATTTTCTTAGCTTCTGCTGCTTGTTGCCCTCTCTTTGATTTTTCACCCTGTCCGCACCGGAAACAGGAACGACACTAGTGTGCTGTCCCATTAATATATTTACAAACAGTAGTTTAAGAGATAAATCATCATAACACCCCTGAAAGCCAATAACAACAAGTGGTTAGCGATGCCTGAAGTGTAAGGCCCCATTGGCATCTATAGCGGTTCCGAAGGCTGATAGGACTTCAAGCTGGGTCTTCGTTGGTATCTCCAGGCGGCGTTCCGCCTTGTTCCCTCCATCTTTCAGGAGCAACACAGAGTGCAGGTAGCGCATTTCGGCCATAACATCCTCCGCAGAGCGATTAACACCGGCAGATTTAAGCTTAAGCTCAATACGTCGCAGATAGGTCATTGCAACTACACATGCCAAGAGATGGCAACGTATCTTGCTGTCGGTCCAGTGACGCAGGGGCTGTACGGCGACAAGGTCGTCATCCTT
>DATIKF010000287.1:0-8645 GCA_035477855.1 Dissulfurispiraceae bacterium | reverse complement strand
CGGCGTCCTCATCAGGCGCTTGACTACAAAACGCCCGATGAGGTTTACTGGACTATGCTGCCGCATGAGCGGGCAGCCTGATGCTGAGCAGCTTCCCACTTAAGAATCGCTTGCTCCTGTCCAAACAACCTGAGCCACCTCTTACTTACCTCTTACAGACTGTTGCGTCCTTCGGCGATCCGTATTGGCGAAAGTCGGGTTTGAGAGACAGTTCTATGGCATGTTCGCGGCAGACTTTAGAATTGACATTCTTAATGTGAGAGAGTCTCACGTCAGGGCGCCCAATGCAACGGAGCCGGAAGCGGACAAGTGGCAGGCTTACTTAAGCCTCGACATTCCTGATAGCGGCCGGGAACGCGGCTGTCAAGCCGGCGTATGTCATTTCAAAACCTGACCCCTGTGTGTTTCCTGCACACAGCCTGAAGATTCCTCCACCTGTACCGTGGGGGCTGCAGGTGGAGGATGAATCCTATTTCAATGCTGCCTTGAGAACATCAAGCAGTGCCACAACTCCGACAACGGTATTACCCTCTTTCACCCAAACCCTCGCAATGTTAAATCTGTTCATCATCATTGCCGCATGCTTGACATCCATATCTTTATCTACAAATATCAAGGGTTTTGATGCGAGAGTCCCAACTTTCACTTTCTCAGGGTCTACTCCCTTTGCAATTATCTTGAAGACTACATCCCGGATGGAAATGACACCCGGAATATCGTTTGCGGCCTTAGGCTTGACCAGCACGGACCTCACATTATGATTCGCCATGAGCTTCATTACTGCCTTGAGATTGGCACCAGCACCAACGGAAAAAAGTTTTGTGGTCATGATGTCTTCAACTTTCATAACAAACCTCCTTATGAAGTATATTTTTACAAATTGTAGTGCATTCTTGAGTGACTGTCAATTAGTCGCATTGTGGCATATTCGTGTCAGACTTTAGAATTGACATTCTTGATGGGCGTGAAGCTCGAGTCAGGGCTCCAATGCAGGGGAGCGGGAAGCCGCCAGAAGGCAGGTTTGAGCCCCGACATTTCTGATAGCGGTGCGGAATACGGCAGGCAAGCCGGAGTGACGGTCAAAAAAATTATGTTCTGAAAAACCTCTGACACTCAATGGCATATATATAACGTTACACTATATATAGCCAATAGATATGGAGGTGTCACATGGGGAACGCCAACAGGAAAGCCATCAAGCCCATTATCGAACTACTATCTATTTTCACTGCGGCGGACTGGACTTGTTCCCAAAACCACCGATCAATTCAACACTGTCATTTAGAGTCGTTTAACACAAGATGTTGGGGGTGCCCATGAAAAAGCCGGTTGCGCCAATAAATATAACCGGCTCCATAATAATATTGCCAATCGGCACTTTGACGGAACTCACCTGACTCACCCCGGCCTGTCCTTGAAGTTTAAGCTGCACGAACCGCAATTGCGGGCTATCTGGCGAATTATCCAGTCCGGCAATACCTATCTTGTCTCTACGCTGCTTGCCCTGAAGCATGCACAGACCTTTGCGGAGCGCAATTTGCTCGATGATCGTATCAACCTGAAGATAGCCTGGAAACTTGCCCAGTATGCTTCCTAATGCCTTCGGTCTGCCCATTCCGATCAACCAGCCCGGGGTCGGCGACAATGCTTTTGCGCACGAAGCCGGCATTCATGCTGATGGAACACTGAAGAATACCGCTTCCTATGAATTGTTCGGGCCTGATGTTGTCGGGCGCGGCGACGTGATGTTCCGCGAGACCGGACGCATTATCACGACCGGCGCCTATGGCGGCGTCAAAGGCGTGCGTCATGTGTATGAGCGGCTCGGGATAAGCTTTGCCAGCGACGAAGAGGCCAGGCGCATTCTCGACCTTGTGCAGCACGCCAACCTACATACCAGATACCAGAAACCGCTGACTGACGATGAACTGCGGTTTCTTGCAGACCACTCCGACATTGCAGCGAGGATTCTCTCGATCGCTCCGTAATGGCTGCCTTTATGATCGGAAGACGCTCTCTCGGGCTAATGGCAATTCCCGATGAAAAAAGTTTCGCGACAACCACAGAGTTGATCCTCGATGTCCAAACCTCGCGCAGAGTCCTGCGGACAAGCCCGCAGATATCTGTCGCTCTTTGGCAAGATTAGTCCCGATCCATCGGCTCCCGAATATCGAAGATAACCTTGCCCGGTTTTTCATACAGAAGCACTTCAAACCAGTGGACATCCCCGATATCCGGCATGGTGGTCATCAGATAACCGACCGGCTTGCCGTGCATCACAATCTGTTCGGTTTTTATTCCTGATGTCCTGAACGTGAGCTTCATGAACTCCATGGCGTCCGCATAGCCGCCGACCGCACGAGTTACATGCAGAGATCCGGGCTCGATCGCATACGGACTGGCCTGATCTTTCAGAAGCGCGGCGCGCCAGCGCATGCCGCTGCCGCCTTCATAGAGATAGGTTTCATATTTTGCCTCGGGAATTTTTGCTGCCTCATAATCGTTCAGCTTGATTGCAGGCGGCACACAACCGGTCAGCGACGAAATGCAGAGCAGTGCGAGCAGTATGCACAGGAATACTCTTTTCATGGACACCTCCCATACCTGGTCATCAAGTATACCGGAAAAAGAAAAGGCCGGGGAAGTTCCCGGCCTTTTCCGCATCGCAACAGTGTCCGGTTTAGATGTCGTAGTAGAGGAAGAACTCATACGGATGAGGACGCAGGCGGAGGGCATCCACTTCCTTGGAGCGTTTATAGCTGATCCATGTCTCGATAGCATCCTCTGTGAAGACGTTGCCCTTAAGGAGGAACTCATGATCTTCTTCAAGGCAATTGAGCGCTTCATCAAGGCTTGCCGGCATGGTCGGAACCGACGCAAGTTCCTCAGGCCCGAGCTCGTAGATGTCTTTGTCGAGCGGCTCGCCGGGATGGATCTTGTTTTCAATGCCGTCGAGTCCTGCCATGAGCATCGCAGCAAATGCGAGATAGCCGTTGCAGGAAGGATCCGGGAAGCGAACTTCAATCCTCTTTGCCTTCGGGCTTGGAGAGTAGGTAGGGATTCTGATGGATGCGGAACGGTTGCGGGCTGAGTATGCAAGATTGACCGGGGCTTCAAAACCCGGGGTCAGTCTCTTGTAGGAGTTGGTGGTTGGATTGGTCAGCGCCGCAAGAGCCTTTGCGTGCTTCAGAACGCCGCCGATGTAATACAAGGCATTGTCACTGAGGCCGGCATATCCGTTGCCGGCGAAGGTCGGCTTGCCACCCTTCCAGATCGACTGGTGGCAATGCATTCCTGAGCCGTTGTCGCCAAAAATCGGCTTCGGCATGAAGGTGACGGTTTTGTTGTGGCGGCGAGCGACATTCTTGATGATGTACTTGAAAAGCATCAGTTTGTCAGCCATGCGGACAAGTGCGTCGAAACGCATGTCAATTTCTGCCTGGCCGGCGGTTGCAACTTCATGGTGCTCACGCTCGACATAGATTCCGCACTTCTGCATTTCCATGCACATTTCGGTGCGGATATCTACCATGCTGTCGGTCGGTGGAACCGGGAAGTAGCCTTCCTTGTGGCGCGGCTTGTAGCCGAGGTTCGGATTCTCGTCGCGGCCCGTGTTCCAGATGCCTTCGGCAGAATCGATAAAATAATAGCCGCTGTGGGCGTTCTGGTCAAACTGGATTCCGTCAAAGATGAAAAATTCAGCTTCCGGTCCGAAATACACAGTATCGCCAATGCCGGTCGACTGAAGATACGCCTCCGCCTTCTGGGCGATGTAGCGCGGGTCTCTGGAATACGTTTCCTTGGTGATTGGATCGACGATGTTGCAGATAAGGCTGATCGTCGGGTACTGCATGAACGGATCCATGAATGCAGTAGTCGCATCCGGAACGATCAACATATCGGAAGTATGAATCGCCTTCCAGCCGCGAATGGAAGAGCCATCGAATCCGAGGCCTGCCTCGAATACCTCTTCGGTCAGTTCTGCGATCGGTACAGCAAAATGCTGCCAGATGCCCGGGAAGTCAAGGAACTTGAAGTTCACCATGACGGCCTTGTTTTCCTGGGCCATTTTGATTACGTCTTTCGGTGTCATGCACATCCTCCTTGTGTATTGATGGTTGATTGATTGCCGATTGCAGATGGTGAAAAACCGCTGCTCAAAACAGCCTGTCCAGCATCCACCTGGAATCGTATTTTTTCATCGTTATACTGCCGATTCTCCCTGCTCGCCGGTCCTGATTCTGATCACTTCTTCAACCGGGCAGACAAAAATTTTGCCGTCGCCAATCTTGCCGGTCTTTGCCGCTTTTTCGATGACACTGACCACTTTCGGAGCAAGTGCGTCGGACGTTACGATCTCAATCTTGATTTTTGGAATAAAATCGACAACATATTCAGCCCCGCGATAGAGTTCAGTATGCCCTTTCTGCCTGCCAAAGCCTTTGACCTCAGTGACGGTCATGCCCTGCACGCCGATTTCATTCAATGCATCCTTGACTTCATCAAGCTTGAACGGTTTGATGACGGCTTCAATTTTTTTCATATCTCACCTCCTGCCGCTGTGCGGTTATCTTCCTGTCTGGAGAAAAAAATGCATCGTAAAAAGCGAGTGCCCGCTGCTGGTAGTCATCGTAGAGTTGTTCCGTATCGGATGCGAGACGGGTCTGGTCAATTGGTTCGGCTTTAAGCCAATCATATACCATTTCACGGGTTACTTCAATATGGAACTGAAATGCGTAAGCATTCGAGCCAAAGCGAAATGCCTGATTCGAGTACAAATCAGATGCTGCCAATCGGACGGCGCCGTTTGGCAGTTCGAACGTTTCCCCGTGCCAATGAAATACTTTGAAGCGCTGCGAGACATCTCCTCCCTGCGGATGATCGGCCAGCTTCAGCATCCTGAAGTCGCGGAACGCATCCGTTGTCAGTGTGATGTCGAGCCAGCCGATTTCCTTTTCCGGTCCCGAAACGACCTTTGCGCCAAGAGCCTTTGCCATAATCTGAGCCCCAAGGCAGATGCCGAACACTGGTTTTCTTTGGGCGATAAAGCGGCGAGTCAGGGCGTACTCCTGCCTGATGTGCGAGTACGAGTCATCATCGTTTACGCTCATCGGCCCGCCAAGCATTACGAGTGTATCAAACTCTTCCGTTGCCGGGAGAGGTTCGCCGGCATACAGGTCCACGATGGTGTATGGAATGGCGTGCTGTGCGAGATACCCGGCCACAGTGCCGGGTCCTTCGGACGAGATATTTTTGAGTATAAGTACAGACATGACGTTATGATAAAGCAGGTTTCATGCCAGCAATAAAGTGCTGATTTTTCAATGAGCAGCGTGCAGAGTGTGTCACAGGCTGCTGTTTTATTGAGCAGCCTGTGCTGAAAAAAGAGGCAGGCTACAACTGGTAGCCTTTTTCTCCGTGCTGCGAGATGTCAAGGCCGACGACTTCATCATCCTCTTCAACGCGGAGTCCTATGGTCATGTCAATAAGCTTCAGCAAGCCTATCGTAATGCCGAATGAGTAAAGGGTACTGACGACGATAGCAAGAAGCTGGGTGCCGAAGAACCTGAAGTCTCCGAAGAAAAGACCGTTTGCGCCTGCATCATTAACTGCTTTCTGAGCAAGCAGACCGAGCGCAAGGGTGCCGAGAATTCCGCCGACGCCGTGAACGCCGAATGCATCGAGCGAATCGTCATAGCCGAGTTTGCCTTTAACCATGAGCGCACAATAACAGATGCCGCCGGCCAGGAGCCCAATCAGCATTGCAGACATCGGACTTACGAAACCTGCTGCCGGCGTGACGGTTGCCAGTCCGGCAATGGCTCCGGTTGCCGCACCGAACATGGTCGGTTTGCCGCGATGCATCCATTCGATCAGCACCCAGGCAAGTGTTGCGGTAACTGCCGACGTGTGCGTCGTCACAAAAGCAGTTGCCGCAAGCGCACCTGACGAAAGGGCGCTTCCCGCATTGAACCCGAACCAGCCGAACCAGAGCAGCCCGGCACCGAGAACCGTCATCGGCAGGTTGTGCGGATAGATGGCATCCCGGAGATACCCGTTTCGCTTGCCAAGAACCATCGCGGCGGCCAGCGCTGAAATGCCAGAGGAAATGTGAACGACGATGCCTCCCGCAAAGTCAAGAGCGCCCAAGGTCCGCAGCCAGCCGCCGTTGCCCCAGACCCAGTGTGCAAGCGGATCATAGACAATCGTCGACCATGCCAGCGTAAAAATGAGGAAGGAAGAGAATTTCATGCGCTCCGCGACTGCCCCGCTGATGAGCGCCGGCGTGATCACCGCAAACATCGCCTGATAAATCATAAATGCCAAGTGCGGGACTGTCGCCGCATAGTCAGCATTCGGTTCGACTCCGACGCCGCACAGAAACGCCCAGTCGAGACTGCCGATAATGCCGCCCATGTCGGGTCCAAATGCGAGGCTGTAGCCGAAAAGAACCCACTGCGCAGAAATAAGCGAGATGGCGACAAAGCTCTGCATAAGAGTGCCGAGGATGTTTTTGCCGCGCACCATGCCGCCGTAGAAGAGAGCCAACCCCGGCGTCATGAGCATTACAAGCGCCGCCGAAATGAGCAGAAAGGCGGTGTCGCCGGTGTCTATCTTTGCAGGAGTGGGGGCAGTTGCTTCAGCAAAGGCAAATGCGGGCAGGAGCAGCATGCCTGAAATCTTCAGGGCGGATTCTTGTAGTCTTTTCTTCATGAAGCCTCCTTAGTGAAAGCGGAAAATGGAATGTGAAAAGGCTAATTAACAAGAAATCTCAGCGAAAGTCATGCCAGTGCATAACATGCTGAAATATAAGAAATGATTTTCAAGCGCAGAAATGCCATGCACTACAAAAATGTAGTGCATGGCTCCAATAAAGTTGATTTATCCAGCAAAAGCAGTGTGATGGACGAAGAGGTCGTATTCTGCCCAAAACGACAATAATGTCGCTTTGTGGTGACTAAATAGAGTCTGTGTATAAACTCTAACTTCCTGAGGAATAAAGGTAAATGTTAAAATTGCAGGGAAAACAGAATCGTGGAGGGACACAATGAAGTTGCTGAACGATCTGGCACTGCAATTTGAGAAAGAGTTGTGGGCGTTAAACCCTGAGTTGGCGGTAATGGACACGATCCTGAAGCAGCATCCTGAAATTATGGAGATAGTCAGAAAAGACGTCACGGGTGGCAAAGAGGGCAAAGTTCTGGGACGGCAGGACATGCCGACAGTAGAGCAGATCGTCAGGGCGGCGATATACAAAGAGATGAAGAACCTGACGTATCGGGAGCTTGAATTTCACCAGCATGACTCACGGCTGTGCTCGGTGTTCATAGGGCTTGACGACCGCAAACCGTTTACCTTCAAGGTGTATCAAAAGTACATCTCGCAGATCAGCGCAGAAGCATTGAACAAAGTAATGGTAAGGATCAACCAGATAGCAGCGGGCGAAGGGATAGAGGAAGGGCTTAGTATTCGGATGGACAGCACCGTTGTAGAGACCAACATCCATCACCCGACGAACAACTCCCTGGTGTGGGACTGCATCAAAACCATAGACCGTCTATTGAAGAAGCTGAAGGACAGCGGAGTGGAGATCAAAGTCCGCCGGTACAAAAAGCAGGCAAAGAAGACCCATTACAAGATCAACAACAGCTCGGCCAAAGACAAGCGGCAGGAAGAATTCAAAAAGCAACTGAAGCTGTTGCGCGCAAGTATCAATCAGGGAGAACGTGCGTTGTTTGCACCAGTTCCAAAAGCAGTGACTGCCGAGGCAACGATCAGAGAGCTCAAGGGAGTGATTAGGAGCGCGAAGAAAGTATACGACATCACCCTGCGGCATGAGGTCCGTGAAGAACCGGTGGCGGTCAAGGACAAGATAGTCTCAATCTACGAAGATCACACAGACATCATCGTAAAGGGGAAGCGGGACGTAGAGTTCGGCCATAAAGTCAATCTTGCAACCGGCAGGAGCAACCTGATCCTTGACTGCCGCATACTGGACGGCAACACTGCCGACTCAACGCTTTATACCGAAACACTGGACAGGATAAAAGAGAACTATGGGATAGTACCGCGCGACGCGGTAACGGACGGCGGCTATGCCTCCACTGCCAATGCCATGGCAGCACAAGAGCGAGGGATCATCAACATAGTCTTCAACAAGATAACTGGGTCGCTGAAAAATATCGTGAGAAGCGCGAACATAGCAACCCGGTTAAAGAAATGGCGCAGCGGCATGGAAGCGGTCATCTCCAATCTCAAGAGGGGATTTGAGTTATTCCGGTGCGAGTGGAAAACGAGAGCACGGTTTGATGCCGAAGTGTACTGGAACGTGATTGCCTACAACATCCGGGTGATAACGGGAGCGCTGCTTGCGAAGATGCAAGCGCAGCTATCAGGTTGCTGAAAAACTCTTCAAAGGAGGAAGCTCAGTGCGGTATAGTTAAAGGACGCCAAATATCAAGGAGGATACGTGCGAGGCATCAACGAACCACAAGGGGTCATGTTTCACTACTGTCCGGTTAAAATAGCGCGCCCTGTAGGCCATGTTCATGTGCAGCGAGGAGCCTGTCTGACCTGAGCGTCAGTATATCAATCAGCGTTTTCCGCTCAAAGAGCGTTTCACGTATTACGCGGCTGAGCTGAAG
>DATIKF010000286.1:0-2924 GCA_035477855.1 Dissulfurispiraceae bacterium | reverse complement strand
GAGTTTCCGGAACTGGAAGAGTTTCTGTGGGGAGATAGTTTCTGGGCGGATGGCTATTTTGCCGAAACCGTAGGGCAGGTAAATGAAGAAGTCATCCGCAAATACATCAGGGATCAAAACAGATAGGCTATGGCAGGTTATATTGAGGCCCTGAAGCCCCGGGCTTTAGCCCGGGGAGTGGTTCACTTAGGCCAGTTTTTACCCGGTTTTGCCCAGTCGTATTCGTCATATGTCCCTATCTGGTAGTCGTAGGTGGATTCCAATGTCAGGAACTCCTCGTCACCGCCCAAATCTACATCCCGCCAGTATGTTTGTTTCAATTGCGGGTTAAAACCCATTCCCGACTCAAGCCTGTCAGGAATATCGTCCCAATCGCGATCCTCGCTTTCTTTCCATCCATTGGGCCAATAAGTGTGGAAATTATTGAAGTGGGTAAATTCATGCATAACAGCAATAGCATAGGTATCAATATACGTATAAGAAAAGAAATTTCTCGCAGAAAGCGTTGACGGGTTTGACCGTTTAACCGCCGGAAGTTTTACAAAGAAAGTATCTGGATCCCAAGAGTTTGTCTTGAGGTTGCAAACATTGATGGTTTTATAGCCGGAATAGTACGGATTGTATTGGCCTATAACACCTTGTTGAAGGCAAGAGCATTTATCAATCGGAATCCCTGCGCAGTGGTATTCAATTCTGACATTCTGTCCAAATGGCCTTGCCGCTGGGGTCTGTTTCCAGTAGTAAAACCAGTTAGGATACTTTCCCTCAGGATTATTTTTTTCATCCCTGGGATAGAAGAACTGCACTTCTCGTGTTTCCTCTATGTTGCATGAATCCACTTTCAGGGTTGCCTTCACTTTTTTCCTGCCGAAATCGTTATGGTCTTCGGGCAATCCCTTATAGACAACGGCGATTTTTCGTCCTTTTGCCGTTGATGATGTCGAAGCGGGTGTGATGGATCGACTTTGGCTTCCGATATCGGGAATGGTCCATTCGACCGAATCAGCATAGCGCTCAGGCACTGTTTTGGCCTCAAACTCCAGGGTTAGCTTCTTGTCATTGCTGAAGACATGCTTGCTTTTCTCCAGAGGGCTGACAATTTCCAGCCTCACGGATTTCTTGTCTTTGCACTCCTCGACTGGTTCCTTGACCTTGAGATACAGCGTCATCGTAGAACCAGGTCGGCAGCCGGGAGAAGCCACTGCCTTCCTGCCAATATCCTTGCGCAAGAAAATTTCGCCTCGTTTAAACAATGTTTCGAAGTCTGGTTTGCTCATCGTCCATGTCGAGCCAAAGCACCCCACTAATGCACTTGTTCTGCCGTCATCAGCACGGAAGAGGATTTTAGGAGCGCTTGCCTCGATAATAATCTGACCATTTTCAGCGGTGGTCGCACTCGCCACTCCGGAAAAGAATTGTGGGTAATGTTCGCCTGGATCAATTTCGTAGCGTAAAAAACTAGCCCAGCCTGTACAAACTGTTGGCGATCCGGAACTCCAGCGCGCACAACTTTTCCCCATCATGTTCGACACATTGATCTCCGTTGATAGCGATTCAATTTCATATTCCTTTTCTATATCAAATCGTCCTCTTGCTTTATCGTATGTATGCAGGACAATCAGATTACCAACAAATCTCTCTTTGATTGTGTATAGAAGATCCGTCTTTACTTCATTATAGAAGAGCTCTTTTTCTCCTCCATTAACAATAATATACCCTTCCAGTGACACGGCTTCGGGAATTTGGGGCTTCTCTGCATCTGCAGAAACGCCACTCATCATATTCTTTGCATTGCGGAATTGGCTATTGATAATCTCGCGACGGCGATCCATCTCTTTCTCTGGCGTTTCAGCTGGCTTTGTGGACATAGTCTGCATAGCATTGATCCCGCCGGCTTTCCTGTTTGCCTCATCCATAATTTGCATGGCCTCATGATATGCCTGCATGAGCTTGTTTATGTCAGTTGTACCTTGCAGTTGTTGCTCAAGCTTTTTTACACTTTGCTCAAGATCCTTTGGAGACTGAGCAAACGCTGCAAAGCAAAATAAAGAAAGGACTATTGCCAAAATAATGCCTATCCATATTGTTATTTGTTGCGTATTAATTATCATTTACGTCTCCCATAATGAGGTATCCTCAAAAGGTGTGTAAATTGAATCAGGCGGTGTAACCTTTCAAAGTTGAGCTCACAATCAACAAAAACGAAAGGAGACACCACCATGAAGAAGGATACCGGCAGCAAAAACGAACTGTCAAGCGCAGTGATGTATGAGCAACTGGAAGCATTCGCGAGGCTGGAAATGCAGGAGTTTCTTCAGGACATACTGGAGCAGGAAGTGACGGAGTTTCTTGGTCGGGCGAAGGGGCAGCGGGAGTCTGCCGTGGACGAAGCAAAGGGATACCGGAACGGCTACGGCAAGCCCCGGAAGTTAGCGACGATGAGCGGAACACTAACCGTGAGTCGTCCTCGCGTCAGAGGCACGGAAGAGCATTTTCAGAGCAAGGTCTTGCCGTTGTTTGTAAAGCGGACGAAAGAGGTCGGACAAATGCTGCCGGAGTTGTATCTGCATGGGTTGGCGCTGGGGGACTTTGAGCTGGCGATGCGCGGACTTTTGGGCGATGGTGCCCCGCTGAGCGCATCCTCCATCGACAGACTGAAAGCCAAGTGGAAGCATGAGTATGAGAAATGGAAGCAGCGTGATCTCAGCGGACGTAAAGTAATCCTGGCATGTGAGAGCGGCTACCGGGAAAGTAAAGAATCCTGGAGCGCGCTGCTTCGGGATCTGAAGAACCGGGGGCTGCGTCTTGGGAAGCTGACGATAGCAGACGGGCATCTTGGTATCTGGTCGGCACTGACGGAAGTGCATCCTGAGGGCAAAGAGCAGCGCTGCTGGAATCACAAGATAACAAACGTACTGGATGCA
>DATIKF010000285.1:0-15073 GCA_035477855.1 Dissulfurispiraceae bacterium | reverse complement strand
AGTCCCTCTGCGGCTCAGCAGGGTCAATTTCGGGGGATGTTCTGACATGGATTGACCCGAGTTTTTCGATTCTTGAGCCTCTGAGAGAGTCGTTTTTGGCAGTGCATTTTGCATCAAGAGTTTTTCAGCAGCCTGCTAATGCCAATTCCAGGATAAAGCGCATGCATCCCTTTTCATCCTGGATTTTCTGTGGTAGTATGAAGCTAACATGAATCTGAACGAACTCAATCAGAAAATCGGCTTTCTTCGCCCCGGCTGGTGGATTGTGCATGTCATCGGCATAACCGCCGTGTATACGCTCGGTGCGGTACTCGGGAGATACATGTGATCCGCCATTTCCTCCGCTACAAGCCGGGCTGGTGGGTTCTCCATGTCATCGCCGTCGTCGCGACGTTCTGGCTCGGCGCCAGCGTGCGCTTTCCGTTCTGAACCATGAACCGGCGAACCCTGCTCAGCGCCCTTTTCCTGATTGCGCTTGGGGGCTTTCTGCTCCACTACCGCATCCACCCTTTTATGGTGCCGGACAAGGCAAATCCCGGCATGCTCATTTTCAACGGGACAAAATTCCTTGCGTCGTTTTTCTCGCTTGTTGATGTCATCATTGTTACAGCGCTCTTCTCCTCGAAGCGGTATGCGATGTACGGCTATCTTCTGAACGGCATGCTCGTGATATACGGCTGCATACTGATGTCGCACTTCAGCATTGCAGGGCTGGCCGGGAAATCTTTGCCGCTGACCGATATGATTTTGCGCTCAACGATTCCTGATATCGCAATTGCAGGCGGTGATTTTTTGATCGGCAAGGCTCTGTACGACAGCTATATGCACCCTGAATCCTAACCCCTGCCGCTCTCAAATTCCTCCAGGTCTTCTTCGGTCATGCCGAAGTAGTGCCCGACTTCATGCAGCAGCGTCATCCGGATTTCCCGGATAAGTTCCGCCTCAGTGCGGCATATGGACTCGATATTTTTCTGATACAGATAAATAGCATTCGGCAGCGGCGGTGGAACCGCAAAGAAGCTGTCCTCCTCAAGTATCGACACTCCTTTAAACAACCCAAGCAGTTGCCCGGCCGGAACGCCGGTGAGCCTGACATCTTCCTCATCAGGCAAATCCTGGACAAGAATGCTCACGTTCCTGAACAGTTTCCGGTATCTGCGCGGGATATCAGCCAGCGCCTTTTCTGCCAGCAGTTCAAACTGCTCACGGGGAACACGCACAGCCATCAGACCGTCACGACCAGTTCCGTGTCTTCATGACTGTACGGCGGGCAGCAGGCGCAGAGAATCCGGAGTTCAACTGAACCTGTATTTTTTACGGCATGCAGCGTGCCGGGCGGAATGCAGATCGTGTCGCCTTCATTCACGCTGAATCGTTCATCTCCGAGTTCCATTAATCCGCTCCCTGCGGTGAAATGATAAATCTCTTCCGTCTTCAGGTGCTGATGCAGCCGCGTCTTGCCGCCCTGCGGCACTGTCGCCTCTGCAAGGCTCTGGGCGCGGTTGCCGTGCACGGCAGGGTGCATAAGCTCCCGGACAATGGATCCGTCCTTTGTGATATAAGGGGGCACAGCGTTATATGACGAACAAATTCGCATTGCTTTCTCCGGCAGGCATAGACATGCATCAACGTTACTATGGAAAGCAGGTTGGTTTCAAGCGGCGAATATAGTCAATCCGTTTTTTCAGCATGCGGCAGACACTCAAGCAAGAGGCAGGGCGGTTGCCCTGCCTCTTGTTCTTATGCTCCGTGCTGCTTTCCGGCTAAGAAGAAACCGGGGATTTACTCTTGCCGAGGCCTCCCGGAAGGCATGGTACTGATAAGTCATCTCCGCACGGCGGCTCTGCCGGCGGTGGAGTTGTGGCTGCAGGCTGAGCTTTTCTGTTCTCCCTGAGCTTCTGCTGCATCGCATTCATGCCGTCTGGGATGAGCGTGTCAGGGTCATCCTGCCTGTGGCGCAGCTTGAGGGACTTGTTTGAACCGAAATAATAGCGGAGACCCGCATAGTAACGATCGTACGACTTCTCACCCACGGCGCCCTCTGCAAAAACGGCGAGTCCCGGCAATGCCTTGAACCCGAACTGATATTCTGCCCCCATTTTGCCGAGCGCAGTTCCTGCAGCCATCTCACCTTCAACATAGAGCAAGATATCGTCAGTCGGATACCATCTGCCGCGAAGATTATAAAAACAGCCTTTTTTTACGTTGCCGTACTGATATCCTGCCCGGCCCCGTATCGAAAACACGTCGAAATAAAGCTCGCCTTCAACGCCGGTGCGCGCAACGCTCACATTTTCGAGCTCCTGATACGAGCTGATAATACCGACGAGCCACTTCTGCGGGTCACGGGCAAAAAGGTGTCCGCCAAAAACCGTAATACCTGTCTCCGCCGATGCTGCCGATACCGGCGTCAAGCTGGAAACCGAAGCGCTTGGCAATCGGCAGCGACTCGCTGCCGGCGGCAATATATCCCCAGTCTCCGTCAAAAGACCCACCGAGAATATCCAGTTTCGCATTGGGAGCAGAGACTGCCGGCCCATCAGCGAAAGCGGGAACACGCATTGCCAATACCAGAAAAATACCCACTATCATAAGAAATCTGCTCTTACCCATACCCCCCCCCAAAAAAAAATTTATTTGTGATTACAATTGCCCTCAATCTTAAATATGAAAGGCGTATATAGTATAATGACGCTTGTCAAGAGCCCTGCGTATCTCTTCGTCAATGCAGGCTTAGCAAGACCTGACAGGCTTCCGGCAGGCATGGCACAATGCAAGTCAAGCATTGAGGAAAAACTGGCTTCTGCTGTCTATTTTATTGCTGCTGCCAGAAAAATCAGGAGGTGAATCGGATGTATCGATTCAGCGTGGAAAAGGATGAAAAGATCCTCAAAAAAGGCTGCGCGAGTCTGCATATCGAAGATGCGACGCTCTCGGGGGCGCTGTATCTTACCAATGCACGGCTCGTCTTCGTCGGTCACATACTCGGCGGCAATGCCGCACGAAAAGAACTGTCTGTTCCGCTCACCAGGATTGCGTCGGTCAAGGGAGGAAAAACAGCCCTTATCATTCCAAACGCGGTCGACGTTGTAACCACAGCGGATGAGAAGCTTCGGCTCGTTCTCCGTGATCGCCGGGAATGGCTTTCGGCCATCGAGAGAGAGCTGAGCAGCCGGTTGTAACGGCCTTTCTCCTTACTGTTCACCCCAGTTCTTCTTGATGAACTGATCGCGGCCTGAGTTGTAGCGGTAATACCTATAACGGATAGGGTTCTTTTTGTAGTAGTCCTGATGGTACTCCTCTCCCTGATAAAAAACTCCTGCTTCTGCGATTTCGGTCACAACAGGCTTTAAAAAGCGTCCGGACTTGCCCAGCTCTGCCCTTGACTGTTCGGCAAGCCGGCGCTGCTCTTCATTGTGATAAAAGATTGCCGACCGGTACTGCGAGCCTCGGTCAACAAACGAGCCTCCGGCATCGGTCGGGTCTATCTGCCGCCAGAACGTGGCGAGCAATTTCTGATAGCTGACCCGTGCAGGATCGTAGATCACCCGTATAGCTTCGGCATGGCCGGTCGTTCCGGAGGACACCTCCTCATAGGTCGGATTCACCTTCTGTCCGCCGGTGTATCCGGAAATGACATCTTTCACTCCCTCAAGTTTTTCAAACGGCGGTTCCATGCACCAGAAACAGCCTCCGGCGAATGTTGCTTCCTCAACCTTCATCTCTGCAGCTTCTGCGATCATCGTCATGATGAACACTCCAAGAACAAGGATTAAGTAAATCATTCTTTTCATCTGAACTCCTCCTCCCGTGGTCCCATTCGTTACCCTACTTCTTTCCATGCAGCTGAAGCAAGATTACCGCACTCAGAACAAATGCCCCCCCGATCATCTGCCATATATCAAGCAGTTCACCCAGAACGAAATAGGCGGCAAATCCGGCAGCAACCGGCTCCAGCGTAGCCGTAATGCTGCCGCGGGCGGAACCAATCATGCCCACCCCTTTTGCATATAGCCAAAACGGGAGAACCGTCCCTCCTATGCAGACAAAAAGGCAAAGCCCCCAGAGCGCCGGCGTAGAAAGCTGTGCAAATGCCGACAACGGCGGGTGGAAGATGTTCCATGTCATCGCAGCAACAAGCATGGCATAAAAGACCATGGTCACAGGATCATGGGTCGTCAGGCCTTTTTCGCAGCGCATCGTGTAGGCGGCAAAGCAGCCCGCCGACACAAGCCCCGACACTACGCCGAGGGTATCCAGACCGGCATCTGTGAGCGCATTTGCACCGACCATCAGATAGCAGCCGGCAGTAGCCCCGAGCAGCGCAAAACAGACTCTCGGCGCAAGCCGCTGCCGAAGGATTACAACTGTCGATAGGGCGACTAAGAGCGGCGCCTGGCACTGAAGTACAATCGCCACGGCAACATGAATCCGGCTGACTGCATACAGATAGGTGAACTGTGTCGCAGCAAGCAGCGCTCCCAGCAGGGCGAGAGAGGGAATGGATCGCAGCTCCAGCCGGAGCAGATGCCGCCGGGCAACAGCAATCCAGACAAGAAGCGCTGCTGAACCGATGGTTGTCCTGAGCTGCACAAGATCAAACGGCGTCAGTCCGCTCTGAAACAGAAATTTAGACGTGGTTCCGGACAGCGCCCAGAGCGTCGCGGCAAGCATGATGCACAGATAGCCGACGTGCGGTTTTGTCGTATCCTGAAAATTAATGGGCAAACGGTATGCAATCCTTTTCCTGAATGTTCAGGTATCGTAGCGGCTCGACATGCTTTTGAGCAAACATAGTCCCTCTGCGATGAGAGACCGAACGGCATCCTGCATGATGCTGTTCTTTACCTTCCATCGGAAACTGCCGGAATCCCCCCTGTGTTCAGCCCATGCGTCAGAGCCTCAAGTTCAGCAAGCCTTTGCAGTGCCTCCTCAGGCGTGCTGCCACAGTTTTCCGCTGATGCCTGAAACGAAGCGCAGACGGGAGGACGCCCGGGATGATGGTAAATCATGCAGAGAAACAGCTCGCTCAGATGCGGGCATCGCACGCCGGCCGGCTTGCCTGCGGGAAAGCCCGGCATCGGAGAAGAAATCGACGGTGCGATGCAACATGCCCCACAGCCTGTGCGGCATTCTATCCTGCTCATGCACCTAGTTTAGAGGATGCCTGAACCGCTTCTCAAGTCGCCTCTTTGCTTCCCTTGGACCGGCGAAACACTGCCTTTATGGCACCCGTTGCCGGGATGGTACAATAGAAAAGGAATAGTGTCTTTATGCGAAACACCTTGAAATCCATCATCTCGATTGCTGTAATGGCCTATCTGGGCATCTGCGTTTATTATTATGCAATGCAGGGAGAGATGATTTATTTCCCGGACACGAAACTCACCGCCACCCCAAACAACATCGGACTGGACTATGAAAGCGTCACGCTGAGCACTGCCGACGGTCTTGGCATTTCCGCGTGGTTTGTTCCTGCTCCCGAGGCCCGTGCGACGCTCCTGTTCTGCCACGGCAATGCCGGAAATATCTCAGATCGCCTCGATTCGATACGGATAATGCATTCGCTCGGTCTGAACGTTCTCATTTTCGACTATCGCGGGTTCGGGCAAAGTCAGGGGAGCCCCGATGAACAGGGAACCTATGCTGATGCAGAAGCCGCATGGCATTATCTGATAACCACGAGAAAGATTGCACCGCAAAAAGTAGTGATCTTCGGTCGATCTCTCGGCAGCGCTGTAGCCGCTGAGACCGCTATGCGCCACCCTGACGCAGGCGGGCTTATTCTGGAATCAGGATTTACCTCAATAGCAGACATGGGAAAGAAAATCCTGCCTTACTTGCCGATAGACCTTTTGGTGCGCTATAGGTATGCGACCGGCGAGAAGGTCGGCAAAATTCATATGCCGAAGTTGATTATCCACAGCCCTGAGGACGAAGTGATTCCGTTTCAACACGGGATCGAACTTTACCACAAAGCAATTCTTCCCAAATCATTTCTGGAGATTCGGGGAAGCCACAACGGCGGCTTTCTCAGCTCAGGGAAGATATATACGGATGGGCTCGACCGGTTTATTGCCGGCATCACCGACGCGGCTTCGGAACAATAAAAAAGCCCCCGGCTCTTTTTGAACCAGGGGCTAAGGTTGGTTGTTATTATGCCTTGTTTACGTTGATAGCCTTCGGGCCTTTCGGACCCTGCTCTACATCAAACGTCACCGCCTGACCTTCAGCAAGCGACTTGAAGCCGCTGCCCTGAATCGACGAGTAGTGGACAAAGAGATCGCTGCCATCTTCGCTCGTAATAAAACCGAACCCCTTTGACTCATTGAACCACTTCACCGTACCGTTTGCCATGCTCTTACTACCTCCTTCGTATACTTGAGCTTAAAAAGCCCATAAAAAAAGACCTCCAAAGATCAAAGTCTTTGTGGCCCCCATACACAACAAAAACTTCCAAACCTTCTTTAGGAGATTAGCATAGAGAGAAAAAAAAAGAAAGTCCCTTTTTTCAGGAGCGCCATGCCGGCATTAGCTCCTGAAAAGCAGCATAACTGTAAAAAAACTTCCGGCCCGAAGCGCACTGCCTGCATAGATATTGCATCAGTATTGACATGACAGCGCATTATGCTAAAATTCCTGAAAGGAGGGTTCCATGAACAGAGTCAAAAACCATTTTTCAACAGGTCTGATTATATTTGCCCTGCTGCTGATTCCGGCGCTCGCCTCTGCCGCACCTGGCAAAAGCTGGAAAAAACCGTATACGCCAAAAAACACGGGCGAGGCGGAGTTGTTCAAGGCATGTGCATACGGCAACGCAAAGCATTGTTACAAATATCGGGACATGTACATTATCCCGCAAAGCGACTCATCCGCAAAGAAAGAGAAAAAAGACAAACAGTAGAGGAAACACCCTGCTCGCAGAAAAAGGATGAGATTGCTGCAATCTCATCCTTTTTCTGTTTTCTATCGGCATGCCGTGCGGCAAGCAGTCAGTATGCTTTATTCATAAATTGCGGCAGCGGGCTGCCGCATAAACAAACCGGGTTAAAATGCATAGACAAATTTCAGCCAGAATTTGTCGCCCTCCGGTTTGTTTTTCACGGCGACTTCATGCTGATATTTTATCGAAAAACTCATGTTCTTATGGTCGTACTTAGCCTGCGGGCCGAATGCAAATGCCTGCCCTTTGAATCCGTCCGTGCCGACCTTTTCGCCGTTCACCTCATCATTAGTCGTCTGCTTGTAATAATACCCGCCGAGACCGAGGCTCCATGCGCCTGTTTTATAGCCAAGCGTATAATCGAAATGGAACTCCTGCCCGGACAAGTACTTCACGTCCTGACCGCTCGGCAGCCGGGAACTGTTGTTCTTGGTATTAAAGTCGTACATAAGTTTGACGGATGCATCGAATCCGCAGTCCGCAATGTAGGTTGCCGCCAGAATCGGCTCAAAGGTCCAGTAATTGCGGCCAATATTTGCCATATCGTTTTTATCGTATGCCCCGGTCGGAAGATAGATGTCGATACCTGTGGTAAAGTGCCAGTTCTTCGAATGCCAAGAGAGGATAAACGGATCAATAATGATGTCGCCCAGACCTGTCTTTTTGTCCTTTGCGCCCATCATCTTCACATCCAGATGCACCAGCGGAACGAAAACGTGCATGCCCCAGTACCCGCCAAGAATCTGATGTCTGGTGACGTGGATAAAACGAAACACGTTGGCGGTTGCATTCAGCCTGAAGTCCGGGACAAGCTTGTCGCCGTTGTTGTCATTGATCCGGTTGGCAGAGTAATGCATGAGATAGTTGATAAAATAGGTTCCGGGCGGTGGCGCCGCACCTGCCATGAAATCCTCAGCGCCGTTGGGATAGGCGCCCCCCCCGTTCTCAGTCGCATGAACAATCGTCGAAGCGGTTGCACCGAAACCGATCATGATACAGAACATGACCGCATAAAGCTTCCCCCATTGCGCCATAGCAGACTCCTGACAAAAGTGATTGAGTAGTTCGCCGGCAAAAGTTGCCTAATCAATAAAGCAGCTACTTGTTCAATGAATGAACCTTTCAAATTATAACGATCAATACTGAAGAAATCAAAAGCCCTTCCTTTTCTGTGACGAAAACACTGACTGTGATTTGCCGATCGCTTGACTTGAGCTGCTCATGAAGCTCAATATACGCGAAGCAGGTGAATGGTGCATATATATAGTCAAAGAAACGTCAGCCCCCCGGAAGACGCTGCCCCAAGCGGTACTCATCCTGCTGAGCCCGGTATGCAGCATAAGGCTTGTCAGTCCCGTCCGGTTGCAAAAAATAAAATCGCAAACATTCTGAATTTCATCAATTTCCAGGGGGGCACCATCCGCGCTGTTTTTCAGCATCCCCGCTATGCAACAACCTATTCCTTCAAAGCGCAACCGATGCCGCTGCTGAGCGATTACCTGGAGTGTGTTTGGGTGTCCGAGGCTGAAATACCCTCCAACATCGCTGACTATCGCTTTGTGAATGTTCTGCTGGACGATGATCTCAAACTCATCGAGGTAAAAGCAGAAGCACAAAGCATAACAAAGCAGGGGATACGCGTCAGCCTGGCCGACAGCGGCTGTCAGGTAAGCTGCCGGTCTGTGAAGCGTCGTCCCTCTGCTGATGATATAACGGCAGAACTCATGCATAACAGCGCTCTCTTTCGGGGGACGCTCGCAGATTTCCATGCAGTGTCTTTCTCGGTCGAAGTGGTTCGTGACGCAAACCAGTCTTTTTTCTGGCTGAACGCTTCTGACAGGCTCCATGTAGTTCTTAAAAGCGGCATTGACATTATTTATGCCGGCGAGTGCCTCATTGTGCGACAGACTGCCGATGAGCACAAAAGAATTCTCGTTTTGCAGCCCCTCAGAAAAAATGTCCCGCGTTTCAGTCCTAAATCTTCCCGCTGTCATCGCTATCATCCTGTCCCATCGCCGATTGTCTCTTTTCAGCATCCGCTGACGCACCGTTCAGTTCATCTGCGCGTTGACGAAATCTCCGGGGCAGGCTTTTCCGTGCATGAATATTACGACAGTTCAGTGCTGGTTCCGGGCCTTGTTCTGCCAGAAATCCGCATCGAAATCGTCCACAATTCGGCAATTACCTGCAAGGGACAGGTAATCCACAGCAGCATTATCACTGACAACGAAGAACGCATGACAGTGAAAAGCGGCATCGGGTATCTGGACATGAAGATGAAAGACCAGACGCTGCTGTCAAACTATCTTGCGCGGATAGAAGATTCCAGGACGCACACGTGCGGCAGCGTGGATCTGGACGCGCTGTGGCAGCTTTTTTTCGAGAGCGGCTTTATCTATCCGGAGAAGTATGCAAGCATCTCCCGGCAGAGAGAAAAGTTCAAGGAAACATACAGGAAACTTTATAGAAACAATCCCGATATATGCCGCCATTTTACGTATCAGGACAAAGGCGAACTTGTAGGGCATATCGCCATGATCCACGCATATGAAAAGACCTGGCTTTTTCACCATATGGCGGCAACGGCTCGTGGACTGAAAGCCGGTCTTGCCGTATTAAGCCAGGGGGCATGGCATGTAAATGCATGTTATTTGCAGAATGGGACGCCCATGGACTATCTGCTCGCCTATTACAGACAGGAAAACAGAACCCCACGGCGTCTGTTCGGCGGATTCAAGGAAAAGCTCAGCAACCCGGCCGGCTGTACTATTGATCCCATAGCATTTTCCCATATATCCAAAAACAACATGCCCGCCGACACAATGCGCCGATTTCTGCAGGTCAAGGATGCGGAGGTAATCCCGGCGAGGTCTTCCGACATCGCGGAACTTGAAGAGTATTACAATCACATCAGCGGAGGACTGATGCTCCGCGCGCTTGACCTTACTGTGGACACATTTCAGGCCAATGCGCTGAGCAATGCTTATGCAAACTGCGGGTTCAGCCGGACGAGGCATGTTTTTTCATTGATTATTCGAGGCCGTCTTCATGCAATAATGTCGCTCACCTCAACAGATATCGGAATGAACCTGTCCAATGTTACTGACTGCATCAAGGTTTTTGCGATCGAGCATGACGAGTTGGACACGCTGCTGCTGTCTGCCGCATTGGCTCAGATTACTCATCTTGTTAACCATGATGAGATCACGGTCATGACATTCCCGGTAGAATTCGTTATCAAAAAGAGGCTCCCGATGGAAAAAATCTACAACATTTGGGTTCTTTGCCTCGCGGAAGGCGCCCAGGCTTTTCTGAAACACATAGACGAAATTTTACCTCCTCATGGTGACCAAGATGCTCATGCGTGAAGGGTTTGCACCGGATGGAATTTCCGCACTAATGTTTTTTCGAGGATCATTCGCCATGCATTGTCCCTGGCAGTACAAGCACGCAGTATCAAACTCATGGCTTCCCCCGACGGCTTAGTGATGCCTCAGCAGAAGATCGGTCCGGAAGCCCGCCTATACAACAGCCGCATACTTGATAATTATGTCAAACTTTTGAAACTCCGCTACCCTTTTGTCGGCATCAACGAACTGCTCAGCTCTGTCGGGATAGGGCAGCATCAGATTGCCGACCCCGCCCACTGGTTTACACAGGATGAAGTTGACCAGTTTTATGAAAAGGTCAGGAAAATAACCGGCAACCCTGAAATTGCACGTGAAGCAGGAAGATATACCATATCCCCTGATGCCATGGGGACAGCGAAACAGGCGCTTCTTTACCTTGCAGGCCCCGTAAAGGTTTACGAACTCATCGACAAATGGATGCCGAAATTCACAAAGGCAGGGATTACTCAATCAAGGCCGATCTCACCGAACAGGGTTGAAATCACAGCGTCTCCTTTTGCAGGGGTAAATGAAAAGCATTTCCAGTGCGAGAACCGCATAGGCTATTTTGAGGCAATTCCCATGGCTTTCGGTCATCATGCCACGAAAGTCGAACATCCTGAATGTATTCACACCGGGGGATCTGTCTGCCGGTATATCGTTTATTGGGAAGAAAGGCTTAAGTCGCGCACCTGGAAGCGGTTTCGCAATGCTACCGCAGCAGTTATGCTTTTTTTGTGCATTCTGGATATTTTTGTCAATCCTGCATTTGCTCTGCAGACGCTTCTGCCCGTTTCTCTCGCGTTGGTGCTTGCTCTGAGCATATATGTGAAGGTTCTTGAAAAGCGGGAATTGCTCTCTGCCATCGACCATTTCAGGGAAAACCTCGAAACACAGCAGGAGAAGATTGCAGGCAATTACAACAATGCACTTGTCATCAACGAAATCGGCCTTGCCCTCAGCAGACAGATGAATGAAAGCGATATGCTGAGCAATGTTGTCAAAATACTGCAAAGCAGACTCGATTATGATCGTGGAATGATCCTGCTCGCAAACGACTTAAGAACCGAACTGACCTTCCGTGCCGGCTTCGGGTACACAGATGAGCATCTGAATTATCTGAAGGCTGCAACCTTTCATCTTAACCCGCAATCAAAAGGAGTGTTTGTTCGTGCGTATTATGACAAGAAGCCCTTTCTGGTAAACAACGTGACCGACATTGCCGGTTTCATTTCTGCCCGCAGTCTCGCTTTTGCGAAACATATGGGCACACAATCCTTTATATGCTGCCCTATCGTCTATGAAGAAGAATCCCTCGGCATACTTGCGGTGGACAATGTTAAATCAAAGCGGCCTCTGCTAGAAAGCGACCAGCTTCTGCTCATGGGAATTGCGCCTGAAATCGGCGTTTCCCTGCACAACCAGTTTCTGACCAATGCACGCAAACAGCAGTTTTACTCAATCCTGAAAACCCTCGCAGCAAGCATCGACGCGCGCGATTTTCTTACGGCGGGTCATTCAGAGAAAGTAACCGAATATGCTCTCGGCATCTGCGAGGAAATGGGGCTCCCATCTGAAGAGTGCGAGGTAATCCGCGTAGCCGCGCTTCTCCATGACTATGGGAAAATCGGCATTGCGGATTCCATACTGAAAAAAGAGGGCGGCCTGACATCGGAAGAATATGAGATAATTAAAACACATTCCCGGAAAACCAGAGATATCCTTTTGCAGATTGACTTTGACGGGATTTACCGGAATGTTCCTGACATTGCCGGTGCTCATCACGAGCGGTATGATGGAAGCGGATACCCTGACGGACTGCGGGGTGAAGAGATCCCGCTTGGTGCGCGTATCATTGCGGTAGCAGATTTTGTCGAGGCTATTACGGCAAAACGTCATTACCGTGAACCTATGTCTGATGCATCTGCAATTGAACTGCTCAAAGCTCAGAGGAACCGGCATTTCGACAGTGAGGTAATTGATGCTTTTCTGCGGCACATCCTAAAAAACTCAAGGCAACACAACCATCAGCCCCCCGAGGAAGCAGGACTCCTGCCCCGGCACGAAACAAGCGGCGTATAGGTGAAGCGGCCAGGGTCAGAAAAAAACGTCTCGTATTCTTTGAGAAACTCCTCATAACCACCTGCATACCGTCCAAATCCGTACCCAAGATTCTTAGCCGCTACGGAAACCTTTCTGAGCCAATTAAAGGCGTCCGCCTCCTTCAGTTCTCCGATGATGAGATGATGGGCGCTCACATCGACCGCAATATCTTCATACCCAAGACGATACAGGTGAGAGTAAAGTTTTCTTCCGGCGTACGGGTCAAAATTGGCTTTCTCGACAGCCAATTGAGTCAGGTCTTGCA
Source organism: Dissulfurispiraceae bacterium (assembly GCA_035477855.1). GTDB lineage: Bacteria > Nitrospirota > Thermodesulfovibrionia > Thermodesulfovibrionales > Dissulfurispiraceae > JAAYUK01. Next base: position 2,373 of record DATIKF010000285.1, on the reverse strand, counting down.
TGGTCTGCTCCAGTCGTGCCGGGGCAGGATAATGATTCAGGGAGTTATGGTCCAGATCCAGCAGGCAGAGAATCCCGCTCGGACGTACTATTTCGGCAATGCTTTGTACTAAATCAAACGCATTTGACCCGAAATACTCGAGGACAAAGCGGAGCCATACAAAGTCGAAGTGTCCCAGGTCATTGAGCGGCTTCGTAATATCCCGGCAGACAAATTCAATGCCCGGGGCTCCGTATCGCTCAGACGCAAACGCAAGACGCTGCAATGACCCGTCGACTCCTGCCACACTGCCCTTCGGCTGCACAAGTTCATGGAATATGGAGGTTGTTTTCCCGGAGCCGCAACAGATATCTGCCACACGCATGCCTGGTTGAATACCCGCCCATTGAGCCTGGCGGATCACTGCCTTTGCGTCGGTTTTGACATCCAGGCGCATGGCCTCCTCGGGTCCTTCCATCAGATATGATGATGTTATCAAGTATTGTCTCCTCTCGGTCATTGCTGGGACTCAGACGGCTCACACAATGTGGATACTATTACACTACGCGAATACCAAAAATAGCGTCCGCCGTTTCTGTTGATATTACCACAGCAGCCTAAGCATATAGCAGACAATTCGCCGGCAAACGGTTGTGCCCTAAACCACAAGCCCGGAAAGATTTATTTATCGCAGCCATATCGGTATAATAGCAACACATTGGTATTTAGCATTCTGTAATAACACAATACATTAGTAAGGAGGCAAAGATGCGTATGAAAAAAGTTCGGATTGCTTCCCTTGCGTTTGGGGCAGCTCTGCTGATGAAACTGGGCGCAGCCGATTGTTACGCTTCAGGGTTCGGTATTTTTACGCAGGACAGCGCATCAACAAGCCAGGCCAGCGCGACGATTGCCCATGCTGACGGGCCTTCAGCCGTATTCTTTAACCCCGCGCTTATCAATCAGCTGCCGGGGACACAGATTTCAATCGGAACTACGCTCATCATTCCAAGCCGACAATTCACCAGTGCATTGACCGGCCAAACCACAAAGACCGAACGCCAGACTTTTTTCCCGTCAAACATCTATCTCACCCATGCAGTGAACGACAAGTTCAGCGTCGGTTTTGGAATCTTCAATCCGTTTGGCCTGTCGACAAAATGGCCGACTGATTGGGAGGGCCGGTATCTTGCCACTAATTCAGAGTTGACCACATGGGCCTTTAACCCTGTTGCATCCGTTAAGGTTGCTCCATGGCTTACAGCAGCTGCAGGCGTAGTGTTTTTAAGAGTTGACAGCACGCTTGAGCGGCAAATGAATTTCTCCTTCTTGGGTGACGGTTCTCAGAAATTCAAAGGGTCCGGTGACGGCATCGGATTCAATGCAGGCATTCTCATTGATCCGGTCAAGGACATTTCTATTGGGCTTTCTTACAGAAGCAGGATTCGCACTGTTCTTGACGGAAATGCTTCATTTGATCTGCCGGCAGCTGCATCTTTTCTGTCGCCGCTTTTCCAAAATACGCACGGGCAGACAAAGATTGATCTCCCTGCACAGGCCTATATTGGCGTGCATTTCAGACAGCTCTATCCGTTCACCTTTGAGATTGCCGGCAGATGGGAGCAGTGGTCCTCCTTCAAGGAGTTGAATCTTCAGTTCAGCCAGCCTGTGGCGGGAAGCATGAGTGCAGTAACCCCTCGCAACTGGCGTGATACATGGACCAGCATGATCGGCATGAAATATCAGCTCTGCGATACATTGGCGCTCATGGGGGGCTATCTGTATCAGCGCGCTGCTGTGCCTGACTCCACATTTGAACCTGCTATACCTGATGCCGACAGCCACCTCTTTACCTCCGGGATAAGCTATAAGCCTTTCAAAGCGTTCAGCCTCGATGCAGGGTACGGATTTCAAAAACTGTTAAGCCGCACCAAGAATAATGCCATTGATGATGATCTGACAGACGGTGTCTTCAATGCGGCGACCGCAGCAAACGCCGTGTACAAATCAAAGCTTCATCTGTTTTCTCTCAATCTGTCTTACAGGTTTTAAAAAATGATAGTCTGGGAATCCTCCCTGCAACAGTAGCCGACATCCCGGACCATCATTTTCTGCCCCACCTCGTGTCATCTTGCCACTGACCGCTGCTTCCCATTGCGCAGGCTACTGCGATATAATGGTTCAGGGACTCTTTGGGTTCGCTTTGTTTGTGGAGAGTGAACCACTCCCCGGGCTAAAGCCCGGGGCTTCAGGGCCTCAACATAACCTGCCATAGCCTATCTGTTTTGATCCCTGATGTATTTGCGGATGACTTCTTCATTTACCTGCCCTACGGTTTCGGCAAAATAGCCATCCGCCCAGAAACTATCTCCCCACAGAAACTCTTCCAGTTCC
>DATIKF010000284.1:0-9590 GCA_035477855.1 Dissulfurispiraceae bacterium | reverse complement strand
TGCTTCAGCTCAGCCGCGTAATACGTGAAACGCTCTTTGAGCGGAAAACGCTGATTGATATACTGACGCTCAGGTCAGACAGGCTCCTCGCTGCACATGAACATAGCCTACAGGGCGCGCTATTTTAACCGGACAGTAGTGTAGGGATATCCGAAAACTCCCGCACAGCGGTGCAGATGTCTTCGCCGCGCATGTCCGGGAGCATAAGATCAAGAATGATCAGGTCAAATCCATCCTTTACAGCTCGCAATGCATCGGCCCCGGTACTCGCAACCACGACAAAAAAACCGTCGCGCTCAAGATACAGCCGAACTGTCTCGGCGATCTGTTTTTCATCCTCAACGATCAGTATGCGTCCGCTTGTCATTCTGTTCATTCTAGAGCGCACGAGTGCTGCCTGACAAGCATGCACCTGAAGCGATGCACAAATGAAAAGGATATGCCGGTGCCGGCAGCAAAACAAAGCGGCATGGACTGACAGGAGGGAGATGTGCCCTTGCTGTCAGGAAAACGAATGCTCCGGACCTGGGAATTTACCCTCTTCAACTTCCTTTTTATAGTCTTGTATTGCCTTGACGCCAAGCTCCTTGAGATTCACATACCGCTTTGCAAACTTCGGCAGAAAGCGCTCAAAAAGGCCGAGCAGATCATGCAGCACCAGCACCTGTCCGTCACATTCAACACCGGCACCAATTCCAATCGTCGGAATGGCAAGGCTTTTTGTTATCTGCGTGGCGAGATCCGCGGGGACAGCCTCGACAACTATTGAAAACGCTCCTGCGTCTTCAAGAATCTTCGCGTCTTCGAGCAGACGCTCGGCTGCTTCCTTTGAGCGACCCTGCACCTTGAAGCCTCCCATGCGATGAAAAGCCTGAGGAGTGAGTCCTATATGCGCCATGACCGGTATCTCGGCGCGGGTAACGGCAGCCACAATACCGGCAACCTCGCGACCGCCTTCGAGCTTAACGGCTTGGGCTCCACCTTCTTTTATGAACCGTCCGGCATTGCGCAGCGCCTCCTCGACGCTGATATGATAGGACATATACGGCATATCGCCGATGACCATGGCGATTTTGGCGGCACGGGCAACCATTTTCGTGTGGTAAATCATTTCATCCATAGTCACCGGAAGGGTATTAGCGATGCCCTGCACAACCATCGACACAGAGTCGCCGACCAGGATGGCCTCTATGCCGGCTTCATCAACCATCTGCGCCGTCGGATAGTCATACGCCGTCAGCATGGTAATCTTCTCTGCAGCCAGCTTCTTTTTGTAAAAGTCATTGACGGTAATCTTCATGGCAAGCCTCCCGGTTGGAGAAACACGGAAGCGAAAGCTTCCGGACTGACTTCATTTTTACGTTAGATGGATTTACGCCACGCCAGACGTCTTTCGAGCCAGCGCGAAAACTCAGTAAAAATATAGCACAAAATGAAATAGACGGCAGCGATAAAAATGAAAATTTCGGTGGGATAGATAAAACTACGGTTGTTAATCTGTGTTGCCACATGTGTCAGTTCGGAGACGCCGACAATAAACGCCAGGGATGTGTCCTTGATAAGCGACACAAACTGATTTACAAACGAAGGGATCATATTTCGCAAGCCCTGCGGCAAAATGACAAACACCATTACCTGCCACAGCTTCAGTCCGCTGGAACGAGCCGCTTCGGTCTGCCCCTTGGGAATGCTCTCGATTCCCGCCTTCACAATCTGCGACATGTAGGCCGAAGTGAAAAGCGACAGAGCAATAATGACCGTCTTGGTTTCGCCGACCGGCTGACCAAAAATGCCCGGCACAAGGAAGTAGCACCAGAAAATGACCATCAGGAGCGGCATGCCGCGAACAAAATTTACGAATGCTCCCGACGCATACCGTATTACCTTGTTGCGGGCAACATTCATGAGACCGAGAATAAGACCTCCCCAGAACGAAAAAAAACAGGCCGCAACCGCAAGATAAATCGTAAGCGCGATGCCGCCGAGCTTTCCTTCCGGATAGGCTCCAATCATGAAATAGAGGAGATTATCTTTGACGACCGAGAAGTCGAGACCTGATTCCATATCCCCTATCCCGCCCTGTGAAGCACTTTTTTGCTGTAGAGCGTAACAAGTGCCGTGATAATGATGGAAAGGGCTACATATACGAGCGTCGCCGCAGTAAATGCCTCAAATCCCTTGAAGGTATACGCCTCGACCTGCCGGGCCTGATACGTAAGCTCCGCAACGCCAATCGTCATGGCAAGTGAGGAGTTCTTGGTCAGGTTCAGAAATTGCCCTATGAGCGGCGGGATGGTAATGCGCACCGCCTGGGGAAGAATGATATATTGCATGGAACGAAGATAAGAAAATCCGGCGCTCCGGGACGCCTCCATCTGCTCCTTGGGAATCGAAAGCACTCCGGACCGGATATCTTCGGCGATAAATGCTGAAGTGTAAATCGTCAGGGCGATGACAGCGGCGGCAAACTCGAAATTGGTGCTGTTCAGCCAGTCATTGACCGATTGGGGCAGGATTTTGTACGAGCCGAAATACCAGAAAAATATCTGCACCAGAAGCGGCGTGTTGCGGAAGAACTCGAGATACCCGTGAGCAAGCCACTTCACGGGTTTCACCGAGCTCATCCGCATCACCGCGATCAGCAATCCGAGCAGAAAGGCCAGGACGATCGAAACGGCAGAGAGCTGAATCGTCAGGTACAGGCCGGAAACGATCCAGTCATAATACTGCCCCGACGTTACAACCGACCAGTCAAACTCGTATTTCAGCAAAGTTCAGCTACCGGTTCCTGTCTGTCGCGTCTATTTGTCGGAAACAATCTTGAATGTGCGCGGCATCGGCAGTTCGGAGTTCGGGCCGAACCACTTGTCGAAAATCTTCTTTGCTTCGCCGCTCTTTTCCATCTCGAGGATGGTCTTGTTCACGAAATCGACAAACTTCTTGTCGCCCTTTCGCATGCCCAAGCCATACGGCTCATCGGAGATCTGGATATCAGGAATTTCGAACTGTGCCTTATTCGGAGCCTTCGAAAGAAGCCCTGCAAGTATCGTCTCGTCCGTGGTTACTGAGGCGACCTTTCCCTGCTGCAGAGCAAGAAATGCCTGAGGATAATCGTCAAAGGAAAGGATGGTCGCAGTCGGGAGCGCTTTCTTCGCATTCTGCTCCGATGTCGAACCCTTCGCCGTGCCGATTTTCTTGCCGTCGAGGTCCTTCAGGCTTTTTACCGTATCCTTCTTGACAAGGAACTTCTGGCCGGTCAGGAAGTAGGAATGGCTGAAGTCAATCTGCTTTGCACGTTCTGCATTTTTTGTCATCGTGGCAGCTATGATGTCGATGTTGCCTTCCATCAGCTGCGGCATGCGGGCCGCGGAGGTAACCGGCTTCACTTCAAGCTTGGCACCGAGGTTCTTCGCAATCGCTGCGCAGAAGTCGATATCGTAGCCGACGATCTGGCGGGTTTTCTGGTCCACATATCCGAATGGCGGTGTGGAGTCCTTGACCCCGCAAATCATGGAACCGCGCTTCTTTACTACATCATACGTGTCTGCAAATGCGCTTCCCGCGACAAGAACAAGAGCAAGTATACAGACCAGCAACCCAACAACTCTTTTCATAGCTACCTCCCTGGATTTGAGAGCTTCAGAGCCCTCATGATAATTACATTTCACAATGCATCGGGGTGAGAATCTGCTTCAGGAACTGCTTAGCGCGATCATGCTGGGGGTTGAGGAAGAACTCATCCGGAGTCGCCTCCTCGAGTATCGCACCGTGGTCCATAAAGACCACACGGTCTGCCACTTCGCGAGCAAATCCCATTTCATGCGTAACAACCACGAGCGTCATGCCGGTATGCGCAAGATGACGCATGACGGCAAGAACTTCACCGATCATTTCGGGATCGAGAGCAGACGTCGGTTCGTCAAACAGCATGATCTTCGGCTTCATCGCCAGTCCGCGCGCGATCGCGACGCGCTGCTGCTGCCCTCCGGAAAGCTGAGCAGGATAGGCATTGCGTTTTTCCGCAAGCCCGACGCGCTCCAGCAGAGACGTCGCAAGGTCCTCGGCTTCTTTACTCGCCATGCCCCGGACCTTAATCGGAGCAAGCGTAATATTTTTCAGAGCAGTTAAATGGGGATAAAGGTTAAACTGCTGAAAAACGAAGCCGATTTCAGCGCGAAGCTTGTTAATGTCAAACTTTCTGTCAGTCAGGTCGAAGCCGTCGACAAAGAGCTTTCCCTGATCGATGGGCTCAAGACGATTGATAGTCCGGATAAGGGTTGATTTACCCGAGCCGGACGGACCGCAAACAACAACTGTCTCATTCTGCTTGACGTGCAGATGAATATCGTTCAGAACATGGAGTTTCTTGAACCACTTGTGAACGCCTTCAAAACAAATCATGAGTACTCCCGATGGCGTGATAGAACTGAAAACGCCGATTTGTATTATATTGGGAAAAGCGGCGGGAAATCAATCAGAATGCGGCAGTCAATCGGGGGGGAAAGGAACATCCTGCCTCTTCAATGCTCTCCCGACTATGAGGAAAGCCTGATCGCCCGAATATTCAGCTGGACGGAACGTCCGCCTTCCCATTCATTCAGAACAGGAAGAAAAGCTGCATCAATACGGGCACCGCCGTCAACCATGTCAAAATGCCCGCCGAGATCAAATCCGATACTGTCAACACCACGGCCGTTCTGGCGGAGATGCATCTTCAGGTGATTATTGCCGACAATGCGGGGATTGGTCGCTTCAAGCCCCCGACAGCCGAAAACCGGCTCGGCATTGCCGTATCCAAACGGCTCAAGACGCGTTATCTCATCTACAAGGCGGAAAGTGACATCGGATATATTCAGCGAAGCATCAATTTCGATTGCACGGAAAAAGTCATCATCAGACAACACAGTGTTCATAATCTCTGTCATCCTGGTTCGAAGCTCCGGTAACTGTGCAACCGGCAGGCTCAGCCCGGCAGCCTGCTTATGGCCGCCGAAGCGCGTCAGCAGAGAACTGCACTCCGACAATGCCTGATAGAGGTTGAACGATGGGATGCTCCGTGCAGAACCTTTAGCACTTCCGTGAGCAAGGGAAAAAACAAAAACCGGGCGAAAATACCGGTCGGCGATGCGTGAGGCAACGATGCCGATTACGCCAGGATGCCAGCCATCTCCGGCCAGAAATATCGGACCCTGCCCATCGGCCTGCTCGGGAAGCTGCGCTCCGGCCTCTTTAAGGACGCTCTCCTCAATTTCCTGTCGCATGGCATTCAACTCCTGCAGGGAGCGCGCATGCTCACCAGCCTCGTCCTCAGACGTTGTCGTCAAAAGCGCTACGGCAACGGAAGCATCTTCAACGCGTCCGGCAGCGTTAATGCGCGGGATGAGTACAAACGGCAGAAACGACGGCTTGAAAAAATCAGGTTTTAGTCCCGCTGCTTCTTTGAGCGCACGAATGCCGACACGGGCATTTTCCTGTATGAGCCGGATGCCCTCCCGGACAAAAATCCGGTTATCGCCGACTAACGGCACCACATCCGCAGAGGTGCCGATTGCGGCAAGATCAAGCAAATGATGCACTTCGTCGATACGGTTATCAAAAAGAGCCTGCGCCAGCTTAAAAGCAACCCCTGCGCCACAGAGGTGCTTCAGGTGGGTGTCTCCGTCGAGCAATTTGGGATTCACTACGGCAACAGCATCGGGCCTGGCAAATCCTGCATTATCATTCGTCCCGACCGGTTCGTGGTGGTCGGTGACGATGACGTCAATGCCGAAGCTGTTTGCAAGCGCCACGGTATCAAATGCAGATATTCCGCAGTCAACCGTAACGATAAGTCCGGCGCCTATGATTTGTGCCCGCTCCACCCCGGCCGCTCCGAATCCGTAGCCGTGAAGGATGCGATGAGGAATAAAGAAGTCGGCTTTCATACCGAGCGCGCGAAATGCCTCCATCAGGATTGCTGTTGCAGAAACACCGTCAGCATCATAGTCTCCGCAGACAAGAATGCGCTCCCCACGCTGACGGGCTGTCTGAATGCGAGCTGCCGCAGCCTCCATATCAGGGAGATTATAGGGATCGCTAAGCTTTGCGAGAGAAGGATTCAGAAACGCATCGAGTTGTTCGGAGGTCTTTAATCCCCGGTTAATCAGAACCTGCGCCAGCGGCAGCGATACTGATGCAAGGCGTGCCACGTAATCGACATACTCGGGGTTTGTCCTGTTCAGGAGCCATTTGTATGTGGGAGCTGCCGGCACTCCGGTTACTTCTTTTTCCTGATATCTTTCTTTCCGAGCGCAATGACAATCGGGCTGGCCACGAAGACTGATGAATAGTTGCCGATGACGACACCGAACAGAATCGCCAGGGCAAAATCATGAATGACCTCGCCTCCGAAAAAATACAGTGACAAAGCGCTCAAAAAGACGGTCAATGAAGTTATAATGGTCCTCGACAGCACTTCATTGATACTTCTGTTTACGACAACTTCCACCGGGTCGCGCAGATACTTTTTCAGATTTTCACGAACACGGTCGAAAATAACGACGGTGTCAGTGAGGGAATATCCGGCTATCGTAAGCAGAGCACTCAGGAGAATCAGATTAATCTCCTTCCCCATCAGATAGAAAATACCGAGAACCGCAAGAACGTCATGAAATGTCGCAATGGTAGCGCCGACACCGAAGCGAAACCTGAAACGAAAGGCGATATAGGCAAGAATGCCGACAATCGCATACAGCGTTGCCCAGAGAGCATCCTGCTTCAGGCGTGAACCGACTTTCGGGCCGATTTCGGTTGTGGAGTCAATCAGCGGATTTTTGTCGGCCAGTTTTTCGGAAATCACGCGGGTAATAATCTCGCTGGAACCGCCAATCTTTTCTTCCTCTTTCTTCACGCGAATCAGAACCTTGTTCTCAGTCGGCAGATCCTGCAGGTCAAAATCCTTCAACCCGCCCTTTTCGAGCGCCACGCGCACATCATGCAGCGCAACCGACTGGGAAAACTTGATCTGCACGGCGGTGCCGCCTGCAAAATCGACCCCCAGATTTGCGTTCCCGGTAACTATCTGGATAATTGCAAAAAAACCGAGCAGCACAAACATCCCTGAGATAATAAAGGCATACAGTCGCTTGCCCATGAAATCGATATTCGGATTCTTTATCAGTTCAATCATATGCTCAGCCTCTTCGCATCTTTCTTCGCGTACATCATGTCAAACACCGTTTTGGTGCCGATAAGCGCAGTAAACAGATTGATCGAAACGCCGAGGCTCAGGGTTACCGCGAAGCCCTTGATCGGGCCGGTTCCGAACTGAAAAAGCACCGCGGCAGTAATAAGTGTCGTCACATGTGAATCGAAAATCGTCCAGAACGCTTTCCGGTATCCGCCTTCGACGGCAGACCGCGGCGTCTTGCCTGCCCGCAACTCTTCGCGCATACGCTCAAACATCAGCACGTTGGAGTCGACTGCCATGCCGATAGCGAGAATGATGCCCGCAATGCCCGGCAGGGTCAGCGTTGCATTGAGTGCCGCCATGGCGCCAATCAAAAGGACAATATTCAGCACGAGAGCAAAGTCGGCGATAACCCCTGACAATCGGTAATAGAAGATCATGAAAACAACAACGAGCAGGGTAGCAATGATACCGGCAAGCTTGCCGGCCTCGATTGAATCGCGACCGAGAGAAGGCCCGACCGTCAGGTTCTGCAGTATCTTGACAGGCGCCGGCAGAGAACCCGCACGCAGAACGATAGCGAGGTCCTTTGCTTCATCCATGGTAAAACTACCGGTAATCTGGGCATTCCCGCCGCCGATCTTCTCCTGGATGACCGGCGCGGAGTAAACGTTGCCGTCAAGAATAATCGCCAGGCGCTTCTTCACGTTCTTCCCGGTGATGTCCTCAAATATCTTTGCACCGGCTGCGTTGAACACAAGTGACACATACGGCTCATTCATCCGCTGATCAATTGCAACACGGGCTTCAGTCAGGAGATCTCCGGTCAGCAATGTCTCTTTTTTCATCAGCATGGGACGTTTTGTAACGACACCTGTTTCCTTGTTGGTAACACGCTGAAAAAGTATCTCGTTCCCATCTCCGAGTCTGCCTCCGAACGTGGCGCGCACCAGTTGTTCCTCGCCGGGCAACACGGAGGCAGGCAGATCGGCAGCCAATGGAGACTCGTCATTCACAATTTTGAACTCCAGAACAGCCGTTGTCTTCATCAGCTCAAGCGCGCGCTTCGGATCTTTCACTCCCGGCAACTGGACCACAATTTCATTCTCTCCCTGCCGGTGAATGGTCGGCTCCGCAACGCCAAACTGGTCGATGCGGTTGCGGAAAACTTCGAGCACCTGATCGGTAGCCGTATCTTTTATGCGCTGAGCTTCCTTGTCTGTTATCCGGTACTTCTGAGCACCTGTGTCATTGGCAAGAGTGAGTGTCGGGAAAGCATCTTCAACGATTTTCCTGACGTCCGGCGTACCGGGAGTCACGGCAATAAACAGACCTTCACGTTTTACCGTGGCCGGAACTTTTTTCCTTTCGAACTCTCCCAAAAGCGTCGATACCATCCGGTCTGTCGCTATTTCGAGCGCCTTGTCTCCCTCAACTTCAAAAACCAGATGAATTCCGCCCTGCAAATCGAGGCCAAGGACTATGCCTTTGTCCGGCATGTTCTTTTTCCACCAATCCGGCATCTGCTGATATGCCGGGGTGTTCGGCAGGAAAAAGACTGCCGCAAGTGCTATCGTCGCAACGATTAACGCTGCGCGAAGTGCAACTCCTGTTTTCATCGTTCGCCTGTCCTGTCCTTATTCTTCTTCAGTCTCGCCGCGAATAAATGAAACAGAGTTTTTGTTCAGTTTGACTTTGGTGTTTTCGGCAATCTTGACAACAACAGTATTGTTGCCGACCTTTTCAATAACGCCGTAAATACCGCCGGCTGTGACGATCTTGTCGCCGATCTTCAGGCTCTCAAGGAGTTTTTTATACTCCTGGGCCTTTTTCTTCTGCGGACGGATCAGAAGAAAATAAAAAATCGCAAAGATGATTATAAGCGGAGCCATGCTGCCGAGCATCTGCTCCCATCCGCCCTGCGCACCGCCCTGCGGAGTTGGACCCATCGCATATGCTTCACCAACCAGATAATTAAGAAACTGCATACAGCACCTCCATAATATTATTTTGGAATTACAATATCTAGCGCAAAAACGAAACGTTTTGCTTGAAAAATCAGCTTATATAATAGCAGGGCGTCATAAAAAGAGCAAGATTAGGGAAGAGGCTGTAACAGCAACGTGGTAATGTCCTCTTAGAGCAACTTAGAAATGTCCTCTGCTAATCTGGCCACTTCAACCGAAGGAGGTTCAGATGGCGGGCGAGGACATTCTACAGATGAGTCAAAAAGAGCTGAAGCGGCTGCATATAATCCAGAAGAAGTGAAGTGGCTCAGGTTGTTTGGACAGGAGCAAGCGATTCTTAAGTGGGAAGCTGCTCAGCATCAGGCTGCCCGCTCATGCGGCAGCATAGTCCAGTAAACCTCATCCGGCGTTTTGTAGTCAAGTGCCTGATGATGACGCCGATGATTGTACTTCTC
>DATIKF010000283.1:0-5058 GCA_035477855.1 Dissulfurispiraceae bacterium | reverse complement strand
CGTGCAACAGAGCGGATTTATTCGGCGAAGTAGGCGCTTACATGGAGGTAAGTGCCGGGCGAATACCTCGGAGGACGGCTGGATGCCGTCCGAGAATGAGCGGCGTTGCACGTCCTGTCGGGCTAATGACAATTCCCGGTTTATTTGCTTTGACTGTCCCAGTGTCTGAACGGCTTGCTCGCAAGTGCCGAGTTCTGATAACGATAATCGCCTGAAATCTCTTTTCCGATCCAGCCCGGTCGGACAAACTGCTCATCCGGCACCTTCAGTTCGATTTCAGCGATAATAAGTCCCTCGTTGTCGCCGTGGAAAACATCGATCTCCCATAGGTGTCCTCTGTGGGGAACATAGTGACGGGTCTTTTCGATAACAACGCTCTCGCACAGTTTCAGCAGTTCCTCGGCGTCTTCAGGAGGTATCGGGTATTCAAACTCCGGACGGGAAGTTTCAACGGTTTTCCCCTTTACCGTGAGAAACGCCGCTTCGCCGGTGGTTCGAACCCTGACGGTCCGCTCCGGAGAGGTTGAGAGAAATCCCTGCCGCACAAATACGCTTTTTTCCGCCTGCTGCTGCCATTCATTTTTACTGACGAGGAACTTGCGTTCTGTTTCTATTGCCATGGAAGAATGCCCCTTAAAAATGCAGTTGCATGTCGGTGTCCGGCACGCTATTATTAAAACACAGGAGGGCAGGGGAATGTTCCATGTTGTTCTCTATCAGCCCGAGATTCCGCCGAACACAGGGAATATTGGACGGCAGTGCGTCGGCATGCGTGCCGAGCTTCACCTCATCGGACCGGTGCAGTTCGATCTCGGCAGGCAGGCGGTGCGCCGCGCCGGCCTTGATTATTGGGATCATCTGGAACTGACGATTCATACCAATCCCGAAGCATTTCTTGAGTGGCTGGGCGACACCCGGCCGTGGGTAGTGACGCGGAAGGGGATGCTGCGATATGATCAGCCTGCCTATAAGGATGAGGATGTGCTCATCTTCGGCAGCGAGACACAGGGACTGCCGGCTTCCTGGATTGAGAGATGGGAGGATCGAACCGTCCATGTGCCGATTCTCGGTCCGGTTCGCAATTATAATCTTGCGAACACGGTCGGCATCGTTCTGGCTCAGGCGTGCCTCAATGCGGGAATGTACGACAGCCAGCCTGTTGTCAACAGATAGCAATCGTTTGAACAGTGTTCAATTTTTATGCGGGCGGTTCTGCAGAAAAGTGCAGTCGTTTTCTAACTTCGAAGCCGCTTTCTTAATCAAGACGCGGCATTAAACGCGATCCTTCGGCTCCAGGAGCATGTAAAATCCGGTATAATGAAGCCTATGTGTTCTCGTCCACGTCTCATCATTGCCGGCATGCGCGGAGGCAGCGGCAAGACGACCGTCACCCTTTCGGTAATTGCAGGACTGCGCGCCCTCGGACGCTCTGTCAGTCCGTTCAAGAAAGGGCCTGACTATATTGACGCAGGCTGGCTTTCTGTTGCAGCCGATGCCCCGTGTTATACGCTTGATCCCTTTCTCATCCCCCGGGACGCCCTTCTGGACTCGTTTGTGCGGCATCATGTTCACGACATTGCCGTCATTGAAGGCAATCGGGGGCTGCATGACGGCAAGGACGTGCAGGGGTCATGCAGTACCGCAGAAGTCGCAAAGCTGCTCAACTGCCCGGTAGTGCTCGTTGTGGATTGCACAAAGATGACACGAACCGCAGCAGCGCTGGTGTTCGGCTGCATGAAGTTCGATGAGTCGGTGCAGGTGAAAGGGGTCGTGCTGAATCAGGTTTCAAGTAATCGTCACGCCACGATAATCCGTGATTCAATAGAGTATTACTGCGGCATCCCGGTTGTGGGCGTCATTCCGCGCATGAAGGCGGGCGAAATGCCGGAACGCCACATGGGACTCATCCCGCATCAGGAGCATGGCGATGTGGCACGGGCGCTTGCCCGGGCAAGGGAGATTGCGAGGCGGCATCTCGATCTGCCTCGGCTGCTGGAGATGGCCCGGGCAGCCGGGAACCTCTCCGTGCATGGGAAGATGCTGCGTGAAGAGCAGCCTCCGAAGGTGTCTTTGGGTATCCGTATCGGCGTTTTGAAGGATGCCGCATTTCAGTTTTACTATCTCGAAAATCTTGAAGAGTTGGTGCGTCTCGGTGCAGAAATCGTCGAGATAGATGCTCTGAGTGCAAGCGGGCTGGGAGCTGTCGACGCTCTCTATATTGGAGGTGGATTCCCCGAAACGAATGCGCTCCGGCTGGCTGAAAACGGATCGTTCAGAGCTTCAGTGAAGGCTGCCGCCGACAACGGATTGCCTGTCTACGCGGAGTGCGGCGGACTGATGTTTCTTGGAGAGGCAATAGTGGCAGACGGAGTGCATCATCCCATGGCGGGCGTCTTTCCAATGACGTTTGTCATGCATAAGAAGCCTCAGGCGCACGGGTATTCCATTGCAGTGGCAGAGGGACAGAATCCATTTTATGAGCCGGGAACAACATTGAACGGTCATGAATTCCACTATTCATCTGTGGTCGAATTTCGTCCGGCGGACGGCATTTCTTTTGCGTTTCGGATGGAGCGCGGAGAGGGCATTTTCAATAAACAGGATGGCATCTGTTACAAGAACGTGCTTGCAACATATACCCACATTCATGCGCTCGGCGCGCCGCAGTGGGCTGAAGGCATGATCAGAAAGGCAAAAGAATATCATGGCTGATATGAAGAAGTATATTCCAGACTGTCCGTTTTGCGGTCAAAAGATTGAGCGCCCTGTTTTGAAGCGCATGGACTTTGGTCAGGCTGATGCAGGGGATTGTGCGTGCGGAGCGGTCTATGTCTGTGACCCGACCGGCCGCAATGAAGGTGAAGCATATTGTGATGCGCTGGTTCTGGCAAAAGGAGACTGGGAGATAGGCGCTCTCGCTCCCGGAGTCGACTACGATGTGGCTACAATGGATTACGACATGAAGTCGCATATCAGAATTTATAATCGCAGCAGTGTTGTCCATTCCGGAAGGCTGATTTTTGTGAGGATAAAGACAAAGCAGTCTTCCGTAGCATCGTCTCCGGATTGTGAATTATCAGGGAAGGGAGCCGGGAAAGGAATGACGAAAAAGGAGTTGCTTGATTTGCTTGATGCGGCCGCATTCGATGAAATAGGACGCCGCTCGATTGATGATAAAAATGTGGTGAAGTTTCTCATTGCAGCTTCATACGACAAGGAAGATATCCGGACGTGGCGTGCCATTGAAGCAATGGGCTTTGTCGCAAAGTGCGCCCGGATTGATGTTGTGCGGGAAACGACGCGCAAACTGCTCTGGTCCATGACGGATGAGTCGGGAGGGATCGGCTGGAGTGCTCCGGAAATGCTCGGCGAGATTGTGCGGGCCAATCCGGCGGAGTACCGGGATCTTATTCCGCTCGTCTGGAATTGTCGCGATGAAGATCTGTTCCGTCCGGGTGTTGCATGGGGGCTTTACCGCGCGGCGCAGGCCGACCGGATGGCGGTGGCTGAAGTTGTAACCGAACTGGACGAGTTGGCAGACGATCCGAATCCGGTGGTGCGCGGCTACGGCACGCTTTTAGGTGCGGAAATCAGCCATCACGATTTCACGAAATATGCTGCGCGGCTGGCGCAGGATGAAGCAGAAATTCCTCTCTATGTGGACGGGAAACTCGGGCGCGCAAAAATCAGGGAACTTGTTGAAAACATTAAAAATAAATTGAGCTAATGAGAGTATAAGGATATTTAATTTGACCGGCAACACCTTACTGTATTAATTTTTCAGCACATAAAGTAGAATATCTGTATATCAGAGCCTACGAATCGCTCTCACTTGTAAAGAATGAAAGGAGGACACACAGATGCCATTTATCGAGTTTGGAGGAAAGCAGGTCGAAGTTGATGAGGACGGGTACATTGTTAACCTTGACGACTGGACCAAGGAGCTTGCTGAGCACATGGTCAGCCAAGACGGCATGACCCTCACCGAGAGCCACTGGGAAGTCATCAACTTCCTCAGAGACTACTATGCAAAGTATCAGATTGCTCCGATGATCAAAATCCTCGTCAAAGAGATCGGCAAGGTTATGGGCCCGGAAAAAGGCAACACCAAATACCTCTATGAGCTCTTCCCTGATGGCCCGGCAAAACAGGCCTGTAGATATGCAGGACTGCCGAAGCCGACGGGTTGCGTCTAGACGTATCCATTCCGATGAGGCAGGGGAGAGCCCCTGCCTCATCGTTCAAACTTTCACCGTTGAGAAAAGAGAGACCAGACCACGATGCGGAATGTCGGGCGTACCGGCGCACCCCGGATGACTTTTGCCTTTCTCAGTAGCCGTGACGTCCTGAGAGCAGGGCGGAGACCGCCTGTATGAGCCTGTTACGTCTGCTCACTTCGCAGAAGTCACCGATTCTTGACAAGTGGTTTGCCCTGATCCTTTCGACGTATCCTTCCGATGCAGCACAATTCTTTCGCAAGAAAAGCACGTTTACCAATCCTGTAGGTCATACCATTTCTCAAGGCATAGAGGACATCTTCGAGGGCCTGGTGAGCGGCGCAGCGCTGGAGCAGTACCGCCCGTTCCTCGACAACATTATCCGTGTCCGCGCCGTGCAGGACTTTACCGCTTCAAAGGCAGTCGCGTTCGTGTTTCATCTGAAGACGGCCGTTCGTGCAGTCTGTCTGAAAAAGATTGCGGCGCAGGGACTGCATGAGGATCTGCTGGATCTGGAGTTGCGCATCGACGAACTGTCGCTCATGGCCTTTGATATCTTCATGCAATGCCGGGAAAAGCTGTACGACCTGCGGGCCAATGAACTTCGTGACCGCACGCTCTGGATTCTGAAGCGAAGCGGCTATGTTACCGAAATTGAAGACGAGCCGGGTGAAATCACCGGCGAACGTATTAACGTCAAGCCAACGAAAGAGGTTAACTGATGGGCATGTATGTAGCATTCCTCGCAGTTGCAGGGCTCATTGTGCTGGCCTTCCTGGGCGTGCAAGCGGCCGGGCTCCACTTCCTCTTCGGTGCGCTGATCCCGTATATCGCCTTTTTT
>DATIKF010000282.1:0-8153 GCA_035477855.1 Dissulfurispiraceae bacterium | reverse complement strand
TGGACAACGTCTTTATCGAGCGGCTGTGGCGGTCATTAAAATACGAGGAGGTGCATCCGAAGGCATACGGCACGATGATCGAGTTGAGACAGGGTATAGCAGCATACATGGAGAAGTACAATCATCGGCGTCCTCATCAGGCGCTTGACTACAAAACGCCGGATGAGGTTTACTGGACTATACTGCCGCATGAGCGGGCAGCCTGATGCTGAGCAGCTTCCCACTTAAGAATCGCTTGCTCCTGTCCAAACAACCTGAGCCACTTCAGATTGTCAATGGATGTGCTGAACTACATCTTCTACATGGATGGCCATCACAAATTTATGTTCGATTCTGAAAACCTGGTTTTTCACTGTAAAGCAGCTGGCTTTATTGATTGTGTTGATCTCCCATTTGATCAGACCCTTGATTTGGCCGTTCGTGATTACGAAAGCCTTTACATGTCATGTCGCAAACCCGGAGAGATATCTTTATGAAACGAACTCTAATCACCGGCGGCGCCGGTTTTCTCGGCTCCCATCTGTGCGATCGCCTGATCAATGACGGCCACGACGTGCTCTGTGTTGATAACTTCTTCACCGGCAGCAAAACCAACGTCGCCCACCTGATCGGCCATCCCTATTTCGAGCTTATGCGTCACGACGTGACCTTTCCGCTCTATGTGGAAATCGATCGTATTTTCAACCTGGCTTGCCCGGCTTCGCCCATTCATTACCAGCATGATCCGGTGCAGACCACCAAGACCAGTGTCCATGGGGCGATCAACATGCTCGGGCTGGCCAAGCGGGTGAAGGCACGCATCTTCCAGGCATCCACCTCCGAAGTGTATGGCGATCCGGAAGAGCATCCCCAGCCCGAGAGCTACTGGGGTCGCGTCAATCCCATCGGCCCGCGTTCCTGTTACGACGAAGGCAAGCGTTGCGCCGAAACCTTGTTCTTCGATTACGAGCGCCAACACAACATGGACATCAAGGTCGTGCGTATTTTCAACACCTACGGGCCGCGCATGCATCCGAACGATGGCCGGGTGGTGTCCAACTTTATTGTCCAGGCCTTGCGCGGTGATGACATTACTATTTACGGAGATGGTTCGCAGTCGCGCAGCTTCTGTTATGTGGATGACATGATCGAAGGCTTTGTCCGCATGATGGAGAGCGAGCCCGGTTTCACTGGGCCGGTGAATATGGGCAATCCGGTCGAATTCACCATGCTGGAACTGGCGGAGAACGTGCTGCGCTTGGTCGGCGGCCATTCGAAACTCGGCTTCAAGCCGTTGCCGACGGATGACCCCCGGCAGCGCCAACCCGACATCAGCCTGGCCAAGGAAAAGCTCGGCTGGGAGCCGAAGGTGCAGCTTGAGGACGGGCTGAAGGAGACAATTGCTTATTTCAGGAAGTTGCTGAATGCCTGATGCACACTTTGAAAAACAGAAAACTGTGGCCGATCCTCTATCCCGTATTATTTCAGCATAATTCCTATCTTCCATTCATTGCGGGGAATGCCTAATGTCAATTCTTTCAATGTTCTACGGTATCGTTGTTTAAATGTACGCCTATGACAACCAAAAGCACCACGCACCGCATTTTCATGTGGAGTACGCTGAGTTCGCGGCAGTCATCGCGATTGCGGACGGCGAGATTCTGGAAGGTAGTTTGCCGCAGGCCAAAATGAAATTGGTGCAGGCGTGGCTCGAAATACATCGGGAAGACTTGGTGGCCGACTGGAAGCTTGCGGTACAGGGCCTACCCCCGCAACGAATCAAGCCACTTGAGTGAGAGGAATTCTTCTATGAACAAGGTGATCTGCGTGAGGCCGCTACAGGATGGCAAGGTGTTCGTTGAAATGGCGGATGGTCGTGTCGGTGAGTTTGATGTCAAACCATTCATGGAAAGCAGTTTTTTAACGCATTGCGGAATGAAGGCCACTTTAATCAGGTGCGTCTGGTTTTCAGTGGTATCGAGTGGCCAGATGGTCAGGATATTGGCCCCGATACGGTTGTTGCCAAGATGGTTGAGGTCGTGTGTGCACAATGACGAGAGCACTCGCATGGGTAATTCCCGATGGGTTATTCCCGAGAATCAGGCGCGCGCTACAGTTTCCGCCGTCCCGCCAGCAACGACTTTTACTTTTGGGAACAGTGTGCCATTGAATGCCTAATACGACTTTGATATTCAGTCATTACGGATACTCCACCTATCTAGAGTATTCCTTAGCTTGCGCCAGAAAAACAAATCCGCACGCCAGACTTGTCTTCTTAGGCGATGAACATAATCACAACGTGGCAGTAAGAGCCGGCTGGGAGCATTTTTTATTCAATGACTTTCGGAGCCATCACCAGTCTCGTTTTGGAGATGTCTTTCGGCATGTTCAAGGCAAAAATCATAATCCCATCAAAAATGGCAAGGACTGGTTGCGCTACGTTTTTGAGAGGTGGTTTTTTATCGATGGTTTTGTTTCTGCCCAGTCAATTGACAGGTTTTGGCATTTCGACTCCGACACCATGGTGATGCAAAATTTGAACTGCTTTGAACAACAACTTGGTGTTTTCGACTTTACTGTGCAGTGTAATAACACCTGCCTGAACGGTCTGGTGAAAAGGGTAGTGGTTTCTGAATATTGCGAATGGATTTGTAAGCTTTTTGAAAATGATGATTTTTTGACTACGCAGCAGAAGGAATTCGATACCGCTCATCCCGATTGGGCTTTTACGGAAATGCGAGCTTTCGATAGCTACCAGTCAGATACCACGCGCCCGAGGCTGCATCTACTGCACTATGCCGACGATCAGGTCTTTGATGACTGTATTTGCCAAGAGCATGGATTCCAAATGTGCGCGTTACCCTCTGGGGAAATAGTCAAACAACTTATTTCAATGGATGGCAAGGTTTATGGTTATCGGGATAGCAGGGTTGTTGAATTTGTCACGCTCAACTTGAGTTGGGTGCCAGATTATGTTTTTTCATGGGTAATGACATGCCTAGATGGGGGGGGGCGAGCGGGGATCGAGCAGGCACAATGCTCATTCCATCAGACCATGCGTGGGCTGGTCAGAAAAATGAGGAGACTCGTAAAGAATGCTACCTCTTAGCTTTCAAACCCCCGTCGCCTTCATCATCTTCAACCGGCCGGACACCACCGAACGGGTTTTTAAGGAAATTGCCAGAGCCAGGCCGCCCAAACTGCTGGTGGTGGGTGATGGTGCGCGAGTCAATCGGCCGGGGGAGGCCGAAAAGGTCGCCGCTGCACGCGCTATCATCCAGCGCGTGGATTGGGACTGCGAAGTGCTGACCAACTTCTCCGAGGTGAATCTTGGCTGCAAGCGGCGCGTATCCAGCGGCATCGACTGGGTGTTCGAGCAGGTGGAAGAAGCCATCATCCTCGAAGACGACTGCTTGCCCGACCCAACTTTTTTCAGATTCTGCCAGGAAATGCTGGAACGCTATCGTCATGATCAGCGTATCGGCATGATCAGCGGCGACAATTTTCAGTTCGGCAATCGCCGTAATGACGACAGCTACTACTTTTCAAAATACACACACATCTGGGGATGGGCCTCGTGGCGCGACCGCTGGGCGGGCAGTTACGACGTGACGATGGCGAAATGGCCGCGCATCCGTGACGAGGGGTGGCTTGCCGACATGGTAGGCACCCCTCGTGAAGCCACCTACTGGCAGAAGATATTCGAGCGGGTGCATCGTGGCGAGATCGACACATGGGATTACCAATGGTGTTTCGCCAATTGGGTTGAGGGCCGGATAAGCGTCATGCCCGCAGTGAATCTGATCTCAAACATTGGCTTCAACAGAAGCGACGCAACCCATACCGGTGGCGAAAGCGAGTTGGCCAATTTGGATCGCGTGCCCATGAGTTTCCCGCTGGCGCATCCTCCCGGGGTTTTCAAAAACATCCAGGCGGACCGGTTCAGCGAAATAAAGTGTGTTCGGGTGCCGATTACGAAGCGCGTCCGCAACAAGCTCGCCGGCTGGCTTCGATGATTCGGCGATACATGGGCAGGGTTTAGGTATGGCGTGTCCTATCTGTTCAAGTGCGATGGAACCTTGTTTTATCACTCAGGTGCTCGGCAAATATCCGGCGCAGTACGAAGCCTGTAACGCATGCGGGTTTCTGCGCGCCCACGATCCGCACTGGCTCGACGAAGCCTATTCGAGCGCTATCGCCGCTGCGGATACCGGGTTGGTCATGCGCAATATCGCCATTGCCTGCAAACTCGCCGGTACGCTTTATTGGGTGCTCGGCGAACGTGGCAAAGGCCGATATCTGGATGCCGCAGGCGGTTACGGCATGCTGACCCGGCTCATGCGCGACCTGGGATTCGATTTCTATTGGGCGGACAAGTATTGCGACAACCAGCTTGCGCGGGGCTTTGAGTATGGTTCGGTCATTGGGTCTTGCCGTGCGGTCACGGCGATGGAAGTGATGGAGCATCTGACAGACCCGGCTGCTTTTATAAAGGAAACGCTGGCATTTTCCGGGGCGCAAACTCTGGTGTTCACTACAGAACTATACGAGGGTGTGCCACCCCAGCCGGGCACATGGTGGTACTACGCATTTGCTACCGGCCAGCATGTCGGTTTTTTCCAGCGGCGGACTTTGGAAAAGTTGGCTGCGCAGTTGGGCCTCCGGTTCGCCAGCGCCAACGGAATCCATGTTCTTTCCAGAACGGCAATAAACGAGCGCTTGCTGGGGGTGGTCACGGGTCGTTGGGCTTCGCGTATCGCGCCTTGGTGGATTCGCCGACGCCTAGGATCGAAAACCATGATGGATCATGAATTGATGCTGCGGAAGATCGGTTGAAGCCGCAGTCGGAAGATAGATGAAAATCGCCTACGATTCGCAGATATTCTGCGCCCAGACCTATGGCGGGGTGTCACGGTATTTTTGCGAGATTGCTACCCGCATTGCCAGGTACCCCGGTGTCGAGGTTGCCATTACCGCGCCAATGCATATCAATGCTTATCTTGAGCATGTGCCGCCAGGCATCGTTACCGGGTTCCGGGCGCCAAACACAGATCGCTTCCAGACCCGCTCAGGCAAAAATTACCCGCGCCTGGCGCTGCGGGGATTGGGCTTGTTGATGGGGGATTGGATGCTGCGCGCCAAGTCCCCGGATATCGTGCATGAAACGTACTTCTCGCCCTTTCGGTTAGGCCCGCGACGTGCGCGGCGCGTTCTAACGATTTACGACATGATTCATGAAAAGTTTGCATCGGGATTCCCCCACGCAGACAAAACTGCCCGATACAAGGCGCTGGCAGCAGAGAGTGCGGATCACGTTATATGTATTTCCGAATCCACCCGATGCGATGCAATTGAAATTCTCGGGCTGCCTTCCGACAAAACATCAGTGATCCATTTGGGATTTGACTTGATGAATACGGGGGGGAGGCCTGCCGGGGAACGGCGGTTGGTTGCCCGAGAGGCCTATCTGCTTTATGTAGGCAATCGCGGCGGATACAAGAACTTTCTCTCTCTGCTGGAAGCTTATGCCGCTTCGTCAGCACTTAAAGCTGAATACAAACTGGTTTGTTTTGGAGGCGGGGCGCTTCGTCCGGATGAGGTGAAAATGATGCGGTCACTTGGGCTGGACAGTGGTCAGGTCATACAATTGGGGGGCGACGATCAATTGCTGGCTAAACATTACGAACGCGCCAGCGCGTTTATATTTCCCTCTCTTTATGAGGGATTCGGCATCCCGCCGCTGGAGGCCATGTCGCATGATTGTCCTGTCGTCTGCAGCAATACAAGTTCGATTCCGGAGGTCGTGGGCGACGCCGGTGAATATTTTGACCCTGGCGACATTGAAAGCATGCGCGTCGCTATCGAGCGCATTGTCACATCGGAGAACCACCGGAACGTACTGGTTGCAAAAGGCCGCGAGCGCCTGAAATGTTTCTCATGGGATCGCTGCGCTGCCGAAACTCTCGATGTTTACAGAAGGCTGGCGTGAAAGAGTGTCGAAAATGCGAAAAGCACTGATATGCGGCGTGTCCGGGCAGGACGGCGCTTATCTTGCCCGGTTTCTGCTCGAAAAAGGCTATGAAGTGTGGGGCACGTCCCGTGATGCTCAGGCTTCGTCTTTTGCGAATTTGTCATGGCTGGGGATACTGGATCGTGTCAAAACCGTTTCCATGGCTGTAAACGATTTCAGAAGCGTGCTGCAGGCGATCAGCCGAAGCGAGCCGGACGAAATCTATAATCTGTCCGGCCAAAGCTCGGTTGGCCTCTCTTTCGAACAGCCGGCGGAAACGCTTGAAAGCATTGCCACCGGTACGCTCAATCTTCTTGAGGTGATTCGCTTTCTTGGCTTGCCCGTCCGATTCTACAATGCGGGTTCCAGCGAGTGTTTTGGGGATATAAGCGGTCTTGCTGCGGATGAGGAGACGCCTTTTCACCCGCGCAGTCCCTATGCAGTCGCTAAAGCGACCGCGCACTGGCTGGTTGCCAACTATAGGGCGGCATACGGGCTCTTTGCCTGTACCGGCATTTTGTTCAATCATGAATCACCCTTGCGTCCACTGCGCTTTGTGACAAGAAAGATCATCCGGGCAGCGGTGAGAATATCCAACGGAAGCAATGAAAAGCTGATGCTGGGGAATATGGACATCAAGAGAGATTGGGGCTGGAGCCCGGAATACGTCGATGCAATGTGGCGAATGCTGCAGGCCGAAAAGCCCGAAGATTTTGTCATCGCAACCGGCGAATCAAATTCACTCGAAGACTTCGTTGCGACGGCTTTCGCCGAGGTCGGTCTGGACTGGCACCAACATGTTGTTCAGGACGCTACGCTATTTCGCCCATCGGAAATTCGTTACAACTGCGGGAATGCAGGAAAGGCACATCGCATCTTGGGATGGGAAGCCCACATGAAAATGCGGGACGTGATTCGGGAAATGATTGGTTACGAGATGCAATCGTAAAGAAATGGGCCAGTGCTATCCGTTATGCACTCATTCAGGGGAGTTGGCATGTTAAGTGCGACAAAGCAAAGAATTAAGCGGGCACTAAATGCGCTGGGCATTAAGGCTCACCGTTTTCATCCGGATACCTCGCCGCTGGCGCGGTTGATGGCGGCGCTGCGCGCCTTCGATATCGACCTGGTGATCGACATCGGCGCCAACGATGGGCAATTTGCCAAGGAATTGCGTGCCGGTGGTTATGCGCGGCGTATTGTTTCCTTCGAACCGCTGACATCTGCTCATGCGCGGCTGCGGCAGGAAAGTATCAATGATCCGGCTTGGCAGGTGCATCCGCGTTGCGCATTGGGAGATCGTCTCGGCGAGATCGAACTGAACATTTCCGGCAATTCAGTCAGCAGTTCGATTCTCCCCATGCTTGTGGCGCATAGCAGCGCCGCGCCCGGCTCTGCTTACCTTGGGCATGAATCGGCTCCGCTGACCACCGTGGATGCGGCTGTGCTGCCCTATTTTGAGAATGCGCAGGCACCGTTTCTGAAGATCGATACCCAAGGTTACGAGTGGCATGTCCTCGACGGTGCGTTGGCAACCCTGCCCAAGGTGCGCGGCATCCTTATGGAGCTATCCTTGGTGCCGCTGTATGAAGGCCAACGCCTTTGGCGCGAGTGCATTGATCGGCTGGCGGCGGAAGGTTTTGTGCTGTGGGCGTTGCAACCGGTGTTTATCGAACCCGTGACTGGGCGCACTCTGCAATGGGATGGCTTGTTTTTCCGAGCATGAGCCCCGCCTACCCGGCCGCCTGGCTGCTTTTTTGCATGGTTTTCGCCATGGCAACAGCCCATTTTCTGTTGTTACCCTGGTCCAGGTCGGCAACCGTAGCCATTTATTTGATTCCGATTTTATGGTGCCTGCTGATTCTGCGCGACCGCATCGGGGCCCTCATGAAACTGAACGTTATCGATGCCCTTTTCGCTGCCTTTGTTTCCGCCGTGCTCATTAGCGCGGCCTTTTTGCCCGGGCCGGATGAAAACGGTGCCGTGTCGAAATACATCCGTTTTCTGCCTTTCATGATGATTACGCCCTATCAGGCTGCTGAAAAAGTCCCTCTGCGGCTCAGCAGGGTCAATTTCGGGGGATGTTCTGACATGGATTGACCCGAGTTTTTCGATTCTTGAGCCTCTGAGAGAGTCGTTTTTGGCAGTGCATTTTGCATCAAGA
>DATIKF010000281.1:0-22474 GCA_035477855.1 Dissulfurispiraceae bacterium | reverse complement strand
AGTACGGCACGCTTTCGGAAATTGCATTTGCGCTCAAGAGCGGAAAGCCGGTAATCGGCCTGAACACATGGGATATCAGGGGAGTTCAAAAAGCCGGCTCACCTGAAGAAGCGGTCAGCGCAGTTTTTGCCCTGTTATAGCGGCGGCAACCCTCTGGTGTGGTAAACTAACATGCTTCCAAGCCCCCGTAGCTCAGACGGATAGAGCACAGGTTTCCTAAACCTGGTGTCGCACGTTCGAATCGTGTCGGGGGCACCATTTTCATAGTCCCGTTCAATTACAGTGCCTCCTCCAGTGCCCGCGCAGTCCGCAGGATATTTCCGCATTCCTGCTCAGCAAGGGTATTGAACACTTTCCGGGCATCATTGCGGTCCGATGTTCGTGCAAGGCGCAAATAGTGATCATATGCGGTTGCACTTATGGCGACAAGCATCTCCAGCACCTCTGCCAAAGTTCTGCCATTTGCCCATCGTTGAGCATCCGGAACGCGAATACAGCCGACCATTACGCCTTCGCAATGAGATCCGGCACAGGAGACGGAAACATTTCAGACGGCACTCCCAGCAGTTCGCTGCAGCATGTCTTCAGAGATTCTCTGGCCGACTCTCTGTCCTCTATGAGACCTGAAAGCAAAGCATCCAAATCACCGCCCGCATCAGCGCGAAGCCCCCTGAGAAAGTCGAGCGTGCCGTTTTCGAGCGACCATGCCATGGTCAATAGTTCAGGAGCTGTCAGTGACGGTGGAATACAAAACATTGCAGTCTCGGGCGATCCGCCGGCAACGATCCCCTTATAGGCAAGAATGCCGCCATCCATATTCAGCACATCCCTGAATCCTGCGGACAGAAACATGCCGGCTGCCGAGAGACTGCGATTGCCGGATCTGCAATAAACAATAGTCTTTTCCCCCGCATCAAGCTCCCTGAACCTCCCATGCAGATCGCTGAGCGGTATCAGAAGAGCTCCAGGCAGATGACCTTTCTCATATTCGGCAGGCTGCCGGACATCCAACAGTGTATATGAATCAGATGTCGACTGTTCAATAAATGCGTGGACCTCTAACGTTGTAACTGACGGAGGTCGCCGGAAAAAATCAGATATCTCCATGCGCAATGCCTTTCTTCAATAAAATCTCAGGAACTATTGCAGAGCAAAAAGATTGCTTATCCGCCCACTTTTTTAGGCCTGAACCCCATGCCCTGGAGATGGATCAGAATCGCATCGCGATGATCTCCCTGAATTTCAAGAGCTTCATCTTTCAGCGCTCCTCCCGTGCCGAATTTCGATTTGAGCTGCTTCATAAGGAAATCTTTCTCTTTCGTTCCTATCTGCAACCCTTCAATAACTGTCACCGATTTTCCGCCGCGTCCCTTCCGGTCCAGTCTGACCGTGACTTTTTGCTGAACCGCCGGAACTGCGATGCTTTCTCCTTTTTGTTTTGATGGTTCCCTCCGGGAAATACCCTGTTCGGTTGAATACACAAGCATTGTTCCGTTGTCACGCATGGTTGATTTTACCACAGCGACGGCGCAATGATGCCGCGCAGCGAACAACTGCTGTAACAGCAGCATGATAATGTCCACATAGAGCACCATAGAGATGTCCTCTGCTAATCTGAGCACTTCAACAGAAGGGGGTTCAGATGGCAGGAGAGGACATTGTCAAAAAGAACTGAAGAGACTGCATATAATCCAGAAGAATTATAGACGGACAGATAGGGCAACAAGAGGCGGCGAGGTTGTTACGTGTGAGTAGCCGGCACATCCGGCGGATGAGTGATGCTGGAAGGCGTGGCAGGAGTAGTAAGTCGTCGTCGCGGAACGGGTTGACGGCACAATGCGCATCAAGACTGACAACAAGCGTGTTGAGTTCAGGCAGATCGAGGCAAGAACTCAGAACAATAAACAACCGCCACCGGCAATACGTAAAAGCACGGCACATACACCATCGGCAGATCATCCGCGGAGGCGCTATCCTGTGATTCGGCACACTTGCTCTACACCGCCTTTGGCGGCTCCATAAAACCGGACATCTCTAAGTTGCCCAAAAGAGGACATTTCTATATTGCCTTGACAGCTTGACATTTTCTGTGTTTTACAAGCTGTTTTGTGCTAAGCTACCTTAGCTTTGGAGCGGTATGGAAACCCGAACCTCGCAGAGGCTCTGGGGTTTATTTCTGCGCAAGCACTAAGGAGGCGCTATGGCAAAGAAAGTGTATGTGGGGAACCTTCCCTACGCAGCGAGCGATGAAGATCTTAACACCATGTTTTCCGCATATGGTGCAGTTGATTCAGCTCGCGTTATTATGGACAATACAACTGGCCGTTCAAAAGGATTCGGTTTCGTTGAAATGTCGTCTGACGATGCTGCCCAGAGTGCAATTGCGGCATTGAACGGTTCGATGTTTAAAGACCGGACACTTACGGTTTCCGAGGCGCGTCCGCAGCAGCCGCGCGAGCGCAGAGGCTTTGGCGGTGGCGGCGGCGGTCGCGGCGGTTACGGTGGCGGTGGTGGACGCCCCGGCGGTTCCGGCGGTCGGGACAGGAGATAACCTCCTATTGAATGTTAAAGTCAACGGTAACGATGTCGATCGTGCCCTTAATGAGCTTAAGAGAAAGCTTCAAAAAGAAGGATTATTCAGGGATGTAAAAAAGAAGAGTTTCTATATGAAGCCTTCAGTTAAGGAAAAAGAGAAGCAGCGGGCAGCACGCAAGAAACGGATGAAGGCAATGCGATTTCGCCGCTCTGACTCCTGAAGCGTCTTCCGGTTTTTTTCTTTCTTGAAAAATTTCTCCAAGCAGGCATCGTGCCCGGCAGAATCCGGCATGATGCCTGTTTTGTGTCACTTGATTTTTTTTTGCAAATGGCAGTTACTTCAGGAACGAGCAGATATAATCAGAAAGTGTCTTTATACGAACCTTGAACACAGCGTTCGCAGGCACATCAAACGAATCACCGCCCGTTACCGGTTTCCATTGGTTCGACCCAGGCAGCAGAACATCCAGTTCGCCCGACTGAATCTCCATAATCTCGCGTTCGGCGGTTGTAAACTCATATTCACCAGGCAGCATAATGCCGAGGGTCTTTCGGAAGCCGTCCTCAAACTGAACCGTTCTGCTGGTTACCCCTCCGCCAAAAAAGACATTCGCTTTTTTCGTTACAGTTACATTCCTGAATTCAGACATAAAAATCCTCCTGTATGCAGCGTAAAAATATCGCTCTCCAGCCTGCCGGAGTTTCTGCCCGTCATGTGGACAGCAGAGGCGGAAGGAAAGCATGTTGTCAAGATTACTCAAATTCCACGACAAACCAGCGAACCCGGTTCCGGCCTTCATTTTTTGCCTGATACAGCGCCCTGTCGGCACTTTCGAGCAGAATGTCGCCCGAAGCAGCAGACTTCGGCATCCCGGTTGCAGCGCCGACGCTGATAGTCAAATATGGAGCAACGCGGGAATCTTCATGCGGCAACTGCATTTCCATCAACTTCTCACGCATCGTTTCGGCAACCTTGATAGCTCCGGCAATCTCAGTATTGGGAAGGATGGCGACAAACTCCTCGCCGCCATAGCGCGCGATCATATCGCCTGGACGCTGAATCACGCCTCTCAGGCACCCGGCGACGCGCTTCAGGCATTCATCACCGGCCTGATGACCATAAACATCGTTGTATGCCTTGAAAAAATCAATATCGATGAAGATGACGGTCAGTGACTGTTTTTCGCGCGACGCGCGACGCCATTCGGCTTCATAGACTTCATTAAAGTGGCGCCGGTTGGCCACGCCGGTCAGGGCATCTTCGATTGAGCACCGTTTGAGCACTTCTTCCGCCTGGCGCTGCTTCAGGATAGACCACATGGTGTGCATGAAAAGACCGAGCTGGGCTGTATCAGTTTCATCATACGGAACGGGTTTGTTGCAGACCCCGGCTATCGCAACAATCCGTTTATGGTCGAAGACCGGAACGCTGAGATGACGCGTAACGGGAGGATGCCCTTCGGGGAATCCCTTCAGCAGGGGAGCTGAAGTCATGTCATTGTGAATAACCGGTCTGCGCTGGCAAAAACTGTCTGCCCAGATTCCTGCACTTGCGACCGGATTCTTCAAAAGAGCATCACTGAAACATTGACGGTATACTTCCCGTGACCAAAGCAAGAGATCTATACTCCCGCGCTCTTCGTTTACAAAGTGAAGATACCCAAACTTGCTGCGTGTCAGACTGAGCGCCTCTTCAACAGCATAATCCCGAATCTCCACTTCAGACTCGTGTGTCATCTGGCTCAAACGGAGCAAAGCCTCCAGTCGCTCTTCATTCAGCAAAAGCGTCTCCTGCACACGGCGCATCCAGGTAATATCCTGTCCGAAAACAGCGATCTTCACCACGTCGCCGTCGCTGGCACAGATCGGATACATGGAAAGGTAGATGAATTTTCCATTGGATTCGTCTTCCATCCGCAGCCCTTTTTTGGTCTTGATAACTTCGTCAATGCGGACTCGTCGACGCTGGACATCCTCCAGCGACAACAAATCGAAAAGCAGTTTTCCCCGAAGGCTCTCGCCTTTTCTGCCGACACGTGTTGCAAACGTCTGATTATGTTCCAGCACAAACCCGTGGGTGTC
Source organism: Dissulfurispiraceae bacterium (assembly GCA_035477855.1). Taxonomy (GTDB): domain Bacteria; phylum Nitrospirota; class Thermodesulfovibrionia; order Thermodesulfovibrionales; family Dissulfurispiraceae; genus JAAYUK01. Next base: position 17,857 of record DATIKF010000281.1, on the reverse strand, counting down.
GATTAGGTATGCAGCTTCGGTAATGGCGTTCAGCACAGCTCGAAATGTTTCCTCAGAGAGGCGAAGTGAGTCCTCTGTTTGCCTGCGATCCGTAATATCGCGAGCAATGGCATATGCACGTCCCTGTTCGGGCTGTGGCCGGGAGTTCCATTCAACCCATCGGTAGGAACCGTCTTTCCGCATATAGCGATTGACCGCGTTGAAAACGGGTATCCCCTTGGCGAGTTTCTCGGCAAGGGTTCTTTTGGTTTCGACCACATCGTCAGGATGAATAAAGTCCAGAAACGACCGCGACAGGAGTTCAACCTCTGTGTACCCGAGCACTTTGGTAAATGCCAGATTCACTTTCACAAAGCAGGCGGCTTCGTAATTGATAACACACATCATGTCAGGCGAGAGTTCGAAGATATTTTTAATCTCCTCTTCAGCTTTTTGACGCGCATCGCGCTCCTGTTGCAGCAAATGGGTTATCCCTTCTGCGGCTCTGGCATAATTCTCCTGCTCGCTGATTTTTTTCTGTTCGTCACGCATACTCTAAATTATAGAGCACAGGCACGCCGCATGCAATGGGCTCGTCGGAAAGAAGCTTTCACATCCCGCATGATTGCGGCTATAATTGTGGCAATATACTATCAACTATATCATGGGAGCGTTATCATGACTTTGCCAAAATGCAAGACCAAGATCGTTTGTACCATCGGCCCGGCGTCAGACTCACAGGACGTGCTGGAGAGAATGATCCGCACCGGGATGAATGTTGCCCGCCTTAACTTCTCACACGGTGATTTCGAAAGCCACGCCCGTGTCGTTCAGAGGGTCCGCACGGCGGCAGCAGCTGTCGGGCGTCGGGTAACACTCATGGCAGACCTGCCGGGCCCAAAAATGCGCATCGGCATGCTTGCTGATGAGCCAATCACGCTGAAGCCTGGCGATGCCTTTACGCTCACGACGGATGATATTACGGGTACTGCTTCGCGGGTTTCCGTAACACTCAAGACCCTGCCTCAATCAGTCCGGCCCGGCAACACGCTTTTTCTGAACGACGGACTCATTCAGCTTGAAGTCTCAGCAGTTTCCGGGAATGATATTGCATGTACTGTGCTGGTTGGCGGCGAACTCCGCTCGAAAAAGGGATTGAACATCCCCGGCATTAACCTCGGCATGAGCGCCTTTACCGACCGGGACCGCGAATGGCTGGCGATCGCAAAACAGCTTAATATCGACGCGGTCAGCCAGTCTTTCGTTGATTCTGCACAGGACATTGAAGATCTTCGCGCGGCGGCGCGCGCACTTGACTACAAGCCGTTCATTATTGCGAAAATCGAGCGTTTGACTGCTCTGCAAAACATTGATGAGATTCTCGCCGCGGCCAACGGCATCATGATTGCCCGCGGCGACCTCGGCGTCGAGATTCCGATAGAAGAAATCGCGCTTGTCCAGAAGTTGCTCATGAAAAAAGCGAACCTGCTCGGCAAGCCGGTTATTACGGCAACGCAGATGCTCGAGTCCATGACGACCAATCCGCGTCCGACCCGCGCTGAGTCGACCGATGTGGCCAATGCGATTCTGGACGGAACCGATTGTGTCATGCTGTCGGGTGAATCCGCTATGGGATCATATCCCGTAGATGCCGTCGGGATGCTCGCAAAGATAGGCGCTGCGGTTGAACAGGCGCGCCCGGCGCACGCCGTGCGGGAACAGATTCGCATTTCGAGCTGCAATACGAATCCGAAACTTTCCGATATCATTGCCCTGAGCGTTGAAACTACCCTTCAGTGTACGTCTCCAGCAGCGGTCTTTGTTCCGACGCGCAGCGGTGCTACGGCTCGCAGCATAGCGCGTTTTCGCATGCCGGTCTGGATAGTGGCAGTCAGTTCGCAGGAGGCGACCTGTCAGGGGCTGCAGTTCAGCTATGGTGTATGGCCCGAGCACGAACCGGATCACCCCGAACGCTGGGGTGATTATGCCAAGCAGTGGCTCTGCAGGTTCGGCATCGGCGGCAATCTGGTCATCTTCACGGAAGGACCTTCCTCAAAATACCCCGACATGAACAACAAAATGGAGATCATTGATCTGACCAGAGAAGTATGCAGAATTTCAGGGCAGGATTCAGGAAAGAGGGGATAGCAGATATCCATCAACAAAAAGCCACGGCAAAGCAAACACACCTGCCGTGGCTTTATCTCTGCAGAATTTGCTTGCTGCGAAACGACCGCTCTCTGAATCCTGCCGGTTACCTGATCATTTCCCGCACAATGCGCAGGTTTCGCGGGTCATCTTCTTCAGATTTCTTCGGGGTTTCCAGTACAAGAGGAACCTCACAAAAAACCGGGTGACGAACCAGACGGGCAAGCGCATCAATTCCTATGCCGCCTTCACCAAGATGCTCATGCCGGTCCACGCCGGCGCCAAGGGCTTTCTTTGAATCATTCAGATGTATGAGTTTAACCGCGCCGGCACCAAGAAGCTGCGCTACTTCACCCGCCAGACTGTCAAGACATTTTTCATCGCCAAGTGCGTACCCTGCGGCGAATGCATGACAACTATCCAGGCAAATGCCTCCGATAAGCGGCGACTCCACAGCTTCAATCATCTCTGCAATATCAGCGATGCGCGAGGAAATGTCTCCACGCTCGCCGGCAGTGTTTTCCAGCAGCAGCCTTGCCTTCCACTGCTTCACCCCCGCCACCTGCCTGAGAGCCCCGACGGCTCGGTGCCGCGCATTTTTCGCTTTATCCAGAGACGCACTTCCTGTGTGCAGAACAACATACTCCGCTCCGAGAGCATCAGCAATGTCCATTTCCTGAATCAGCAGCTCTACGGACTTTTGGAGCACGTCAGGCTTCATTGCGGCAAGGTTGATGAGATAGGACGTATGGACAAAGACCGGATTGATGTCATGCCGCGTTCGCAGAATCCTGAACTGTTGCGCATGATCATCCGGAATCGTGCCGGCAAACCACTGGCGGGGATTGTGGGAGAATATTTGCATGGTAGTGCAGCCAAGCTCATGTGCACGCTCCACCGCCAGATGCACACCGCCTGAAATGGATGTATGAACGCCGATTCGGCGAGACGGACTGTTCATTGCAGTTGACCTCGTTTCTGACGACATTTTATCATATATGTCTATGCTTACTCCGGAAAAACAACTCGAAATCATAAAACGAGGCACTACCGAAATTCTGCTCGAAAGAGAACTGCTCGAAAAACTGACCAAAGCGCATAAGGAAAACCGCCCTCTCAGAATTAAGGCGGGGTTCGACCCGACCGCCCCGGATATTCACATAGGACATACGGTGCTTATTGAAAAGCTCCGCCAGTTTCAGGAACTGGGCCATGAAGTTATCTTCCTTATCGGCGACTTCACCGGCATGATCGGCGATCCGACCGGCAAGTCCGAGACACGCAAGCCGCTTACCAAAGACGATGTGCTGGTAAATGCAGAAACTTACAAGGAGCAGGTTTTCAAGATTCTTGACCCGGGAAAGACGCGCGTAGTTTTCAACAGCGCCTGGCTTGAAACAATGTCCGTCTCGGAGCTTATCAGACTTCAGGCGAAGCTGACGGTTGCGCGCATGCTTGAGCGCGAGGACTTCAAGCAGCGTTTTCAGACGCAGAGTCCCATCGGCATCCATGAGTTCATTTATCCTCTCCTGCAGGGCTACGACTCTGTCGCACTCGAAGCAGATGTGGAACTCGGCGGAACTGATCAGCGCTTTAATCTGCTCATGGGACGCGAGCTCCAGAAGGAGTACGGTCAGCCGCAGCAGATCGTCGTCATGATGCCCCTTCTGGAAGGCCTCGACGGTGTCAAGAAGATGTCCAAGAGCCTGAACAATTATGTCGGCATCTCCGAGCATCCGAAGGAGCAGTACGGAAAGCTCCTTTCGATTACCGATGAGCTGATGATCAAATATTACGAACTGCTGAGCCACATCAGTCTCGATGAACTGAATGCCCTGAAACAGGGGCTCGCGAGTGGCTCACTGCATCCGAAGAAGGCAAAGGAAGCGTTTGCCATGGAGATTGTTGAGAGATACTGGGGCAAGGATGCTGCAGTTCGGGCCAAAGAAGAATTTGACAAAATTTTCCGCGAAGGTGGCATTCCCGATGACGTTCCGGTGTATGAACTGCAGTGGGATGAAGCCGAAGTCTGGCTGCCGAAGATCATGAAGTTTGCGGGCATGGCCTCAAGCACCGGAGAGGCTATGCGCCTCATAAAACAGGGCGCGGTCAGCGTTGGCAGTGTAAAGATTGATAATCCTGATCTGAAGCTGCCGGCAGGCGAGTATCTCATCAAGGCCGGAAAACGGAAGTTTTCAAAAATTATCCCGAAGGATTAAACTCCTTCGGGATTCATCAATTGTTCTTGCGCAAGCAGTTACGTCAGCAGAATCTCGTTTATCTTTCCGATTAACTTTTCCTGAGACGTCTTGAGTTTATCAAAAAAAGCAACCGCACCGCGCTTCTTGAGAAGCGTGCGATCTGCTGGATTGTATAAGCCGGTAAGGACAATCATGGGAGCCTGAATCTTCGGATTAATCTCCATAAATTGCAGAATCCTGAAGGCATCCACCTTCCGGTTTCTCAGCTCACTGATAACCAGATCAACCGGGCCCTGTTTCAACGCATTCAGCCCTTTTTCTCCGTCATTGACCTTTACGACGTGGAAAATTCGTTCCATGGCCTGAAGCTTGAGCTTCCAGTAGTGCTCGTTTTCATCGATAATCAGCACCGCTGGTTTATAACGTTCACGTTCGCCTTCGCCGTCACTTTCAACGCCGATTTGATAAATGCCCATTATCCTGGTAAGCACAATGGCGTGATCCAGAGAGCGTCCGACAAACCTTGCTCCGAAACCCCAGCCAGAAATTACATAAAGAACTTGCGCTTCAAGCTCCAGATGAAACTCATCAAGATCAATGTTGACAATAAGCTCATCACCTCTGCTCAGGGGCTCATCAGAAGCAATAAAAATCCCGTCAAGACTCAGATCAAGCGCAGTAGCGCTTATCATGCCACCGAGTGTAACAGGAAAATGAACGTATGCCCTCTTTGTCCTGACTTTTTCTTTCACCATACCGCCTCTGCATTCAATATCGCCAGCTTCATTCGCTGACTAAAAGATAGCATATTCATCAGACAGATTGCTTGTTCCGGGAGAAAATCGCTAATGATGCCCCTTTGAAGAATGCCCTCCGGCAAGGACATACGCGGCTTCGGCATCTCCCTGATTTTCCAGAAAACAGGTCTCTTCACCAACAAGATGAAATGCCGAACCTTCATTCAGCATACCGGTATAGTGTCCGGTCACAAGAAAAGCGCCCTTGACCGCAAGAACCATTTCCTCATGCCCGCTTCCCGGTTTGAGGCGTCTGCCGGATTCCCCCGCTTTCATGACGCCGTATACCAGATAGCAGGCATGGCTCCCGGTATCCTGACTGCCGAAAATCTGCTCTCCGCCTTCGGCAAAAGCCGCCTTGTTTTTGAGCTCAAAGACTTTCACGTTCATGTACGATACTCCGCATTGATTTTGATATAGCCTTCAGTCAGGTCGCAGGTAAGCACCTTTGCGGTACCTTTGCCCAACTTCAGGTTGATGAGAATCATGACCTTTTTGCTCTTCAGTCGGTCGTTTGCCTCTATATCCCTGCCGGTGGCCATCCCGTTTTTGCAGACCATGAGGCCATTCAGCGAGATGTCAACCTTGCTGTCGTCAACCGCGATGCCGGAATAACCGGTCGCACAGATGAGCCGTCCCCAGTTGGCATCGTTTCCATAAATGGATGTTTTTACCAGCATGGAGTTCGCTATGGCAAATGCTGCTTTTTCAGCATCAGCCTCAGTGCGGGCATTCTGAACAACTACCTCGATAAGCTTGGTAGCACCCTCGCCGTCTTTTACAATGAGCATTGCAAGTTCGTAGCACAGATTCGCAACAGCGGTTGCAAAGACAGTATAATCGGCGGTTCCGGCTTTAATCGGGGCATTGCCGGCAAAACCGTTCGCCATGATAAGCACGGTATCGTTCGTGGAAGTATCACCGTCGATCGTTATGCGGTTGAATGACGTCTTCACCGCCGCAGTCAGTACTGCTTTCAGTGCGGCTTTCCCTATGGCCGCATCAGTGATGATATAGCCGAGCATCGTCGCCATGTTCGGGGCGACCATGCCGGCGCCTTTGCAAATCCCGGCTATTGTCACAAGCTTGCCGCCTATCTTCTTCCGCATGCTCAGAATTTTCGGGAACGTATCTGTCGTCATAATCGCAGCGGCAACATCGTCAAATGAAGCATTTCCTGCTGTAGCGGCCAGCTCGGGAAGTTTTGGACGGAGACGATCCATCGGCATCGGCATGCCAATAACGCCGGTCGAACAGACGTACACAGCCTTGCCAGGAAGCGAAAGAGCGTCGCCGACGATTTGTGCAGTCTCTTCTGCGTCTTTCAGGCCCTGCAAGCCGGTACAGGCATTTGCATTTCCGCTGTTGATGACGATGGCCCGGCCTTTGCCGGACTTAATGCGATTCATATCGAGCCGGACCGGGGCTGCCTTCACCGCATTCTTTGTAAACATGCCGGCCATGACTGCATCAGCATCACTCAGGATAAGCGCAAGGTCTTTTCTTCCCGGCTTTTTAATTGCGGCCTCGGCAGTCGCAAAGCGAAACCCCTTGGGGACCGGCGTTCTTTTCTTCATGACAATGCCTTTCTCAACAAATTTCAATGTCTGAATTCGCATAGTCTGCAATCACATGCTCCATCCATCCTGCAACAATAAACATTGCATGCTCTGCGCTCATGAAGTAATTATACAGGAAAACGGGCCGATTCCCTTCAGCAAAGATGGTATACTGAGTCAACCGGGCTTTGTGAAAGGAATGTATGGAAACCTTTAAATTAGTTCTGCCGGAACATCTGAACCATTACGGGTTTCTCTTCGGCGGCAATCTGCTGAAGTGGGTTGATGAAACAGCCTATATTGCAGCGACCATGGAGTTCCCCGGATGCAACTTTGTCACAGTCGGCATGGATAAGGTTGAATTCAAAAAAAGCATCTGCCAGGGGTCCATTGTTCGTTTTCATATACAGCAAAGCTCATTGGGAAAGACATCGGCGACCTACCTGGTAGAAGTCCATGCGCGCGAACTGCAGAAAAACGAAGAGAACCTTGTATTCTCAACACACATTACGTTTGTATGCGTCGACAACTGCGGAAAGAAAATAGCTATTGCTGAACGGCAGAGCAGCGTCTGCCCTCTCCGCACCATGCTGCAGGGCCCGCCGCGGTAAGCATCAAACAGGGAGGTATCATCATGTACAAAATAGTTCTGCTCCGCCACGGCGAGAGCCAGTGGAACAAGGAAAACCGTTTTACCGGGTGGACAGATGTTCCCTTGAGTGAAAAAGGGATTGAAGAAGCAAAGAGCGCCGGTCAGATTATGAAAAAAAACGGCTTTGTTTTTGATGTTGCATACACGTCTGTTTTGAAGCGCGCCATTAAAACGCTCTGGCTTGCGCTTGAAGAGATGGACTTGATGTACATCCCGGTGCAGAACAGCTGGCGGCTCAACGAACGCCACTACGGAGCGCTGCAGGGCCTGAACAAGGCTGAGACTGCGAAAAAACACGGCATGGCTCAGGTGAAAATCTGGCGGAGAAGCTACGATATTCCTCCGCCTGCGCTTACAGCTGACGACCCGAGGAGTCCGGCAAAGGATCTGCGCTATGCCGGTGGGAATCCTGCGGATCTGCCGCTGACCGAATCCCTCAAGGAAACTGTCGCCCGCTTTCTTCCTTACTGGCTCGAAACCATCGCACCGGTTGTCAAAAGCGGCAAGCGTGTTATCATCGCCGCTCATGGCAACAGTCTCCGCGCGTTGGTTAAGTATTTCGACAATACTTCCGAACTGGACATCGTCGAACTCAATATTCCGACCGGCGTGCCATTGATCTACGAACTCGATGCCGAGCTCAAACCGATAAAGCATTACTACCTCGGCGACCCGGAAGAGATCAGGAAAGCAGCCGAAGCAGTGGCGAATCAGCTTAAAAAATAGCGTAAAAAACGGGAACTCAACGCAGAGATGCCGGGGACATCCCGGCCTCTTGATTTAAGGCTTCACACGGGCCTTGCCGGATAGCTGCTCGATATCCAGCCTTATAACCAAAGTGCGTTGGAGCAGCTCTTCTTTAAACACATGGCCAGATGTCTTGGTATAGTGCGTCATGATCGCCTGTAGCGCCTCAATTTTTTCAGCCATGTCAGTCACAAAATGCATCCTTCCCATTCCGACAACACTCCGGTACTGCATGCTGCAGCCGCAGGCAACATCATGCAGGAAAAACTCGCGCTCAATATCAGTCTGAAAACAGACAAGATTGTTCTTTTTCAGAATATCTATTTTTTTGCCTTCAGTTGCGCAGTGAAAGTAGAGAGACTGCATTCCATTCTTGCCGAGTCCAAAATTCATGGCGACAATATATGGCACATTGTCATCTGCCATGGCTATTCGGCAAACATCAGCTTTCCGGAGAATGCTCATAATCTCAGCAGGGTCTTCAATCTGCCGGTCTTTTCTTCTCACACACACATCCAAAAAGAAATGGTCTGCGCACAGACATTCCGCACCGATTCCCTGCATTTCAGCATACCGCACAAGCACAAAAAGAGTCATGTCCTTACAGGCTGGAATACGTATCGCGCTTTTCTTTCACTTGCGATATAGCAGTCAAATTCATTGTCACCAATAAGAAAGGCCGGGAGAACACTCCCCGGCCTTCTTTAACCTGACTTCTGCTTATTACCCCTGTCCCGCCGAACCAAGCACATTCGTATTCTTCGCAATGATCATCTTTTTCAGTTCCTCGCGTGCGGCGCCGAGGTACTTCCGCGGGTCGAATTCCGACGGGTTCTCCGCAAGCATCTTTCTGATAATCGCGGTAACGGCGAGACGTCCGTCGCTGTCGATATTAATCTTGCAGACTGACGACTTGGCAGCCTTCCTCAACTGCTCTTCAGGAACGCCGCACGCGTTTTCCATCTTGCCGCCATACTGGTTGATCATCGATACATACTCCTGAACCACCGATGACGCCCCGTGCAGGACTATGGGAAACCCCGGAAGGCGTTTTTCGATCTCTTCGAGAATGTCGAAACGGAGCGGCGGCACTTCTCCCGGAGCGCATTTGAATTTGTAGGCACCATGTGAAGTGCCAATCGAGATCGCCAGCGAATCAACACCGGTATTCTTCACAAAATCCTCGACCTCATTCGGATCGGTATAGTGAGAATGCTCGGCCTGCACATCGTCTTCAATTCCGGCTAACACGCCAAGTTCACCTTCAACCGTTACATCATACTGATGCGCATATTCCACCACCTGACGAGTCAGTTCGATATTTTTGTCATAGGGATGGTGCGAACCGTCTATCATGACAGATGAGAAGCCGTATTCAATGCACGATTTGCAGAGTTCAAACGTATCGCCGTGGTCCAAATGGAGCGCTATCGGGATCTCGCTCTTCAGTTCCTTCCGGCACATTTCGACTGCTCCCTTGGCCATATAGCGGAGAAGTGTCTGATTGGCATACTTTCGCGCTCCGCTGGAAACCTGAAGAATTACCGGGGATTTGCTCTCCGCACAGCCGCCGATAATCGCCTGCAGCTGCTCCAGATTATTAAAATTGTAGGCCGGAATGGCATACCCGCCGGCCATCGCCTTCTTGAACATCTCACGCGTATTGGAAAGTCCGAGTTCTGCATACAACCGTTCTGCCATAGTGCATCTCCTTCCATCATTTAATGCGGGAACTCCCGCAGATTAATAATCAGCACCGCAAAACCAAAAGCCAAAATCATGCAATTCCGTGCCTGAATCCGCTATTCTCTTCCAGCCACCCGAATGCCTGGCCCCTGTTTCCTGAATTCCTTATATGCATTAATAAGCCCGTTTGTGGATGCATCGTGGAATGTCACCGGCTGATCATTTTTGAGCTCCGGCAGGATTTTTTTCGCCAGCTGCTTGCCGAGTTCCACGCCCCATTGATCGAAGCTGAAGATGTTCCAGATCACGCCCTGCGTAAAAATCTTGTGTTCATACATCGCGACAAGACTGCCGAGCGTGCGCGGCGTAAGCTGCCTGAACAGAATGGAATTGGTCGGCCGGTTGCCTTCAAAAGCCCTGAAAGGCCAAAGTCGCTTGATATCGTCCTTCTGCTTGCCTTCCTCATACAGGTCCGCCAGAACTTCTTCCTTGCCCTTGCCCACCATAAGCGCCTCCGTCTGCGCAAAGAAATTCGACAGGAGGATCGGATGGTGTTCACCAATCGGATTGTGGCTGATTGCCGGTGCAAGGAAGTCAGCCGGAATCAGCTTTGTTCCCTGATGGATAAGTTGATAAAACGCATGCTGCCCGTTCGTTCCCGGCTCTCCCCAGATGACAGGACCGGTCTGATAATGAATATCCCTGCCGCCGCGATCTGCTGATTTGCCGTTGCTCTCCATATTCCCCTGCTGAAAATATGCCGGAAATCGGCTCATATACTGGTCATACGGCAGGATGACTTCAGTCTCAGCATCATAAAAATTGGTGTACCAGATACCGAGCAGTGCGAGAATAACCGGGATATTCTCCTCAAACAGAGTGGTCCGGAAATGCTCGTCCATCTCGAACGCTCCGGTAAGTAGTTCCTCGAAGCTCTCAAAACCGATATAACAGGCAATGGAGAGGCCAATCGCCGACCACAGAGAGTAACGGCCGCCGACCCAGTCCCAGAACTCGAACATGTTGTCCGGATCGATGCCGAATGCTTTCACCTTTGCAGCGTTGGTCGAAATCGCAATGAAGTGCTTCGCTATCACACTCTCATCCCCTACCAGCTCCACAAACCACGTTCGTGCCGTAAAGGCGTTGGTCATGGTCTCCTGTGTGGTGAAGGTCTTTGACGCGATCATGAAGAGTGTCGTTTCAGGAGCAATCCTCTTCAGAGTCTCCGCAATGTGCGTGCCGTCGATATTCGATACAAAATGAACATTGATGCCGGTCTTTGCGTATGGCTTGAGGCACTCCGTTGCCATTACCGGTCCGAGGTCGGAACCGCCGATGCCGATGTTCACAATATCAGTTATTCTTTTTCCTGTGTAACCGGCCCAATTCCCGGAACGTACTTTGTCCGAGAAGTCTTTCATTTTCGCAAGCACTCTGTTCACTTCCGGCATGACATTCTTGCCGTCAACCAGCACCGGCTGATTTGAGCGATTCCGGAGCGCAACATGCAGCACTGCCCGGCCTTCAGTCTCGTTGATGGCAGCCCCGGTAAACATCTTTTCAATCGCATCGGCCAGATCGACTTCGCGGGCAAGCCCAAACAGCAGACTCATCGTTTCTTCCGTAATGCGGTTCTTTGAGTAATCAACAAGAATGTCATTGAATCTCAAAGAAAATTTGTGGAATCGCGCCTCATCGGCCTTGAACAACTCTTTCATATGAAGCGAACACGTTTTTTTGTGATGTTCTCTAAGCTTCGACCAGCTCTGGGTTCGCGTCGGATTCATACGTTTCAGCATGCCGGCACCTCCTGAAATACAGCCTGAGAAAAGGATACCACAGAGTACTCAGGAATGGGTTAGTTTCTTTGCCACATGCTATTCTACAGGCAACGCAAAAGACTGAAAGGAGGCTTTGCATCTATGGCAGAGTCAAAGATAGTCACGGCTGAAGTAGCAGTAAGCTTCATCAAAGACGCCGGCACTGTGGCATTCGGTGGGTTCGTCGGCTCCGGATTTGCCGAAGAGATCGCGGTAAAAATTGAAGAGTCCTTTCTGCAATCCGGCAAGCCGTGCGACCTGACGCTCATCTATTCGGCCGGTCAGGGAGACGGCAAAACGAAGGGGCTTAACCACCTCGGGCATGAAGGCCTGGTTAGTCGTGTTATCGGCGGGCACATCGGGCCTGTGCCGAAACTCCAGGAGCTTGTCCGAAAGAACAAATGCCTTGCGTACAGCTTCCCGCTGGGGGTAGTCGCTCAGCTTTACCGCGATATTACTGCAAAAAAACCCGGCACGATAACTCATGTCGGCATCGGCACGTTCATCGATCCGAGGGAAGAAGGCGGCAAGCTGAATGAGCGGACTCATGCGGAAGGAGACGATCTCATTGAATTGATGACGATAGCAGGCAAGGAATACCTTTTATACAAAACACTGCCTGTAAACGTTGCCATCATTCGCGGGACCACGTCGGACACTGACGGAAACATCTCCATCGAAAAGGAAGCTCTGACGCTCGAAATTCTGAACATCGCAATGGCGGCAAAAAACTCCTGCGGCATTGTCATTGCGCAGGTTGAGCGCATTACGCAGAAGGGAACATTGTCACCGCGGCACATCAGGGTTCCCGGAATACTCGTCGACTATGTCGTTCAGGCAAAGCCGGAAAATCACTGGCAGACATTTGTGGAGCCTTACAACCCGGCATTCAGCGGGCAGGTCAAGGTTCCGATACAGTCAATTCCGCCGCTGGAGCTGAATGTTCGCAAGATAATCGCCCGCCGTGCGGCGTTTGAACTCGGACTAAACTCGGTAGTAAACCTCGGCATAGGAATGCCGGAAAGTGTCGCACGTGTTGCAAACGAAGAAGGACTGATCGATGCACTCACGCTGACGACTGAACCGGGCGCAATCGGCGGCATACCGGCAGGAGGGATGAATTTCGGTGCAAGCACGAACGTTGATGCCTTGATCAGCCTTCCGGAGCAGTTTGACTTTTATGACGGTGGAGGGCTTGATACCGCATTTCTCGGAGCCGCCGAAATTGATGGTGAAGGCAACGTCAATGTCAGCAAGTTCGGCACACGCTTTGTCGGACCGGGCGGTTTCATCAATATCAGCCAGAATGCAAAAAAGGTAATTTTTCTTTCGACATTCACTGCCGGTGGACTAAAAGTCTCCGTTCGGGATGGAAAGCTCAAAATTGATCAGGAGGGCAGAGAGAAAAAACTGGTCGGCAAGGTCCAGCAGAAAACCTACAGCGGCAATCACGGCATCATCAATAAGCAGCCCGTTCTCTATGTTACTGAACGCTGCGTTTTCGAGCTGACCGACAAGGGGGTCGAACTCACCGAAATTGCACCCGGCATCGACGTCGACAAAGAGATTCTGGCACGCATGGACTTCCGGCCCATCGTCAACAAACCTCGTCTGATGGACGCCAGGATATTTGAAATCGGCCCGATGGGTATCAAGAGAGAATCAGCGGCCCGTCCGGCTTGCCACCCGGAGATGAAATAAGATAACCCTCGTATCAGCAGACCGATTCTCCGCTCGCGAAGAAACGGTCTGCCATTCGAAGCAGGATTGCGGGCATTATTCAGGCGCAACCGGTATGTACTTTAGGATATGATAGTTACAATCTTTTATTGCGTCACCGATCCTGAATACAGAGCTGGCGATCTGCCGGACTTCGGGGGGCACACAGGTTGGAGGACAGATGAAATCGACTGCGAAGAGGCAGAAACTGAACGTATCCATCAATACAGCATGGTGCAAGGCATGCGGCATCTGCATTGAATTCTGCCCAAAAAAAGCGCTTGGACGTAATGCTGACGACAGGGCAGTCTGGGAACATCCCGAAAAGTGTATTCGCTGCGGGCTCTGCGAACAACGCTGCCCCGATCTTGCAATAGAGCTTATTGAAGAGGTGTGATATGGCCGGAACGTTGCGGTTTATTCAGGGCAATGAAGCGGTTGTGGAAGGAGCATTATACGCCGGCCTCGGTTTCTATGCCGGCTACCCGATAACGCCTTCAACAGAAATTACCGAACTCATGGCCGAGCGACTCCCGAAAAAAGGCGGCGCGTATATCCAGATGGAGGACGAGATAGCGTCCATGTGTTCCATCATCGGTGCTTCGCTTACCGGGAAAAAAGTCATGACCGCCACGAGCGGCCCCGGCTTTTCTCTGATGCAGGAGGCTATAGGGTATGCAGTCATGGCGGAAGTGCCGTGCGTAGTGGTCAACGTGCAGCGCAGCGGCCCGAGCACCGGCCTGCCGACTGGAGTGGCGCAGGGAGACGTCATGCAGGCGCGATGGGGAACACATGGCGACCACGCGATTATCGCACTGACCGCCTCTAACCTTCAGGATGTATTCAAGCTCACTGTAGAGGCCTTTAACATGGCTGAAACCTACCGGACCCCTGTCATTCTGCTGCTCGACGAGGTTGTCGGCCACATGAGGGAAAAGGTTATCATCCCGGATGAAGGAGAATTCGTCGTGGAACGGCTCATCACTTCGGTACCGGAAGGTACCGATTACCATCCGTATTTTGCTCGTGAAGACGGTCGTCTGCCGATGAGCGATTTCGGCGGGGTACATAGGTACAACGTAACCGGGCTTGTTCATGACATGTGGGGATTTCCCAGTAACGATCCGACCGTAGCCTATAACCTTCTGCGCCACCTCGTCGACAAGATCGAAAAGCGGATTCACGAAATCGCCCGCTATCAGGAACACCGGATTGAAGATGCCGACATTCTGATCGTCTCCTATGGCAGCTCAGCGCGAAGTGCCCTTCATATGGTTGAAAAGGGGCGCGACTCCGGGGTGCGCATCGGACTGCTGGAACTGAATACGATTTGGCCCTTTCCGCACGAAGCCGTGCGGCGCGCGGCAGAGAAGACCGAAATCGTCCTTGTCGTTGAGATGAATATGGGCCAGGTGTATCAGGAGGTCAAGCGGGCGGTAAAAACAGATCGCGTTTATCTGGTCAACCGCTTCGACGGCGTCTTCATTTCGCACAAGGATATTGAAAAAGTGCTCAACGTCGTTATGGGGAGGGGGGTATAACATGCCGACAAAAGATTTTATCCGGCAGCGTTTTTTTCCTCATCTTTGGTGCGCCGGCTGCGGCCACGGCACGATTATGGCAAGCCTCGTCCAGGCGATAGAAGAGCTGAACCTGCCCAAAAACAACGTGGTACTTGTTTCGGGCATCGGGTGTTCATCCCGGCTGCCGGGATACCTCGATTTTCATACGTTGCATACCCTGCACGGCCGGGCTCTGGCCTTCACTGCCGGCATCAAGCTCGGGCGTCCTGAACTGACGGTTATCGTTCTGATGGGCGACGGCGATGCATCTGCCATTGGAGGCAACCATCTGATCCATGCCGCGAGGCGCAATATTGACATGACCGCCATCGTACTGAACAATTCCATATACGGCATGACCGGCGGCCAGAATTCGCCCACCACGCCGCTGGATGCGCTCTCCGCGACTACGCCGCGGGGCAATATTGATCCGGCATTCGATCTCGTCGAACTGGCCAAAGGGGCAGGCGCTTCGTTTGTTGCCCGCTCAACCGCTTATCACTTTGCGGAACTGAAACAGATGCTCGTGCGTGCCATCAGCCATCGCGGTTTTTCGTTTGTCGAAGCAATGAGCGGCTGCCCGACGTATTACGGTCGGCGAAACAAGCTCGGTTCAGGGGTTGATCTGATGCGCATGTTCAGGGATCGTACCGTACCGATGGGGTCTGATAAGAAAAATGACGACCCATCGCTTATAGAGCGGGGCATCTTTGTCGAAAAGACCCGTCCTTCATATACAGATCAGTATCGCTCTATCACGCAGGGTGCCGGCGAAGACAGCTGACCGGGAAGGAGTGTCATGAGCACAAAATCGTTTGTCTTTACCGGGTCGGGTGGACAGGGCGTCATCACCGCAGCAATCGTGATAGGCGAAGCTGCCGCTCTTCATGAAGGGTTGAACGCCGTCCAGACGCAGGTGTATGGTCCGGAAGCGCGCGGCGGAGCGACCCGTGCCGACCTTATTGTTTCAAGCGATCCAATCCGCTATCCGAAGGTGATTAACCCCCAGGTGCTGATCTGCCTTACTCAGGAAGCCTATAACAAATTTTCTCCTATAGTGCGTCCCGGCGGGCTCCTCATTGCTGATGCATCGTTCGTCAGCACTGTCAGAAAGGCAGATGCACGCCAAATCGTACTGCCCATGTTCGAAACGGTGAAAAAGGAGATAGGCAAGACCGTAGTATTTAACATCTGCATGGTTGGGTGTGTTCTTGCCTTTACCGGGATCGTCAGCAAGGATTCCGTGGTCAGGGCGCTGACGTCCAGAATGTCTCCCGCCCATCTCGAGATGAATTTGAAGGCGTTGGATCTGGGCATCGAACTGGCAAAGGCACACGACAACAATCCCGCTCACGGCCATCCAAAAACCACTTCGTGACCTCGCCATGAAGGTTTTCAGAAAACGCATCCGGAATGCCGACGGTGAAATCCTTCGGGGAGACTTCCATGTAGCCCTCGGCAGTAATGATCTTGTTGTTGTTTGCCACGGGTTCGGCAAAACCTGGAACAAGAACCGCCCGCTTTTTCGTGCCATTTGCGCAGCATTCCAGGCAGGCGGCGTCAACGCATTCCGTTTCAGTTTTAGCGGTCTTTCTCCCAGCGGCGGGAAAGCCGAGAACTCCTCATATTCAAAACAGAAAGCGGATCTATCGGCAGTTATCGACTATTTCACCCTGAAGGTTCAATCGCGTTCTATCGCACTTGTCGCGCACAGTTTCGGCAGCGTTGCCGCTGTGCTGCAGGCTGCTTCAGATAATCGCATACAGCAGCTTCTGCTGGTGGCTCCCCGTCTTGAGCCCCGCAGGTCGATAATTACGAAGTCCATCGAGGAGTACTGCGGCAAAAAACTTGATGAAATCATCGCGTCCGACACCCAGAGCTTTCCGGTAGGGCCGATTATAATTGGCGGCATCGAGTACTGGTTCAGCAGAAAGTACGTTGAGGATCTTTTGCATACCGATGTCCTTACAACCGTTACAAAAATACGGATTCCGATCACGATTATCCGGGGCGATAATGACAAGCGGATTTCAGAAGAAGAAATGCTTGAAGCAGTTAAACGTAATCCTCTTGTCAGCTATGTGCGACTGGCGGACACAGGGCATTCATTTGGTTCGCAGGCGCAGAGGAAGTCCCTGTGCAGCGCTCTCTTAAATGCTTACAACCCGCACCCTTTCAAAAATCCGGGCTGATATTCCCTGTGACACAGTTTCTGAGATTGTAATGTCAGGCACGCTTCTATATCCCGAAGATTCTCCCGATACGTCATCTTGGGCAAATGCGATTATCCTCAGCTGCTTGGACCCGACTTTCGCCGATACTGACCGACGGAGTGCGCGGGAAGTCGCTACCTAACTCTCTTGCAGGGTAAGTCCGAGTTGGTTGAGCAGCACAGATTGGCTTTCGGTTGGGCTGCACAGTTGGCGATGTGGGTTCTTCGTTCCCGGGTAGAACAGAAGCGCCGATCGTATTGCCCGCAGGTCATGCATGGAACTCTCGATGCCTTTTTCGCAACCGTTCATCTGTGCCCGCCGATGGCTCAACTTCACCAGTAGCAAAGTTATCATGCAGGTCAGGGCATTCACCCGTATCCTGCTGTCCGTCCAGTGGAAGGCTGGGGCCATTTTGCATGCCGCTTGACAGAGTAGATACCCACGGGCATGCCCGTGGCACTTCTTCACAGACCAAGCTTCGCTTGACCTGAACCCTGGAGGTCTTGCCATCTCACATATCTGATTATTGCATCCTCATTCAGCCCAAACGTCGACACAAAATATCCAGGCGACCATACAATGTTTTCTTTCCAATAAACCCTTTCCAGCCATTGAAAAAGCTCTCGCAATTTGCTCGCACTCTTACACTTCAGCCGCCCTATCACTTCACTCACCGCATATTTCGGCGGGATTATCATGACGGTATGAATATGGTCCGCCTGCATATTTTGCTCGACGTTTTCTACTCCAGGCATCTCTCGCAATAATTTC
>DATIKF010000280.1:0-11134 GCA_035477855.1 Dissulfurispiraceae bacterium | reverse complement strand
ACTAACAGGCTGCTGAAAAACTCTTGATGCAAAATGCACTGCCAAAAACGACTCTCTCAGAGGCTCAAGCACCGAAAAACTCGGGTCAATCCATGTCAGAACATCCCCCGAAATTGACCCTGCTGAGCCGCAGAGGGACTTTTTCAGCAGCCTGCTAATGACAATTTTGGGATAAAAAGAGAAACAGCACGGCCGGCATTCATCATCCGACAGCTCACGTCATACTCTATGAATAAAGCGGGGTTAAAAAGGAATCGAGTCCTCAGCGGTCATTATTGACAATCACTTCCTGCCGTGGTGAGCAAGGCGCTCGGCGACAACATGTGAAACGCCCCGAAAATCTATTTTTCCGCTGCCCATTTTCGGCAGCTCCGGGATGACCATAAACTCTTTGGGGAACGCTATTGCCGGCAACTGCTTCGCCATTTCCTTGAGTATCTGCTTTTCGTTCACCAGAGAGTCCGTGACGACAGCAATTATCCGCGCGCCCTTTTTTTGGTCCGGAACTTCTACAACGCAGCAGGAGACATTCTCCGGAAGAAGCTTTTCGAGCACATATTCAACCCGGACGAGCGAGACCATCTCCCCGCCGATTTTGACAAATCTTTTGAGCCGGCCGGAATGCCAGAGATAGCCGTCGGCATCGAGGTATCCCATGTCGCCGGTGTTGTACCAGTGGTTGTGAACGCGCACGGCGGTTTCTTCCAGGTCGTCCAGGTAGCCTTTCATCACGATGTCGCCTTTAACCAGAACGCGCCCGAGTTCGCCGGGAGCGCAGTCGCGGTCGGTCTCAAGATGCTGAATGCGAACCTGCACTCCCGGAATTGGTTTTCCGACGCTGCCCGGTCTGTTTGCCTCGGGCGTATTGACTGTAATTACCGGAGATGTTTCGGTGGTGCCGTATCCTTCAAAAATGGGCAGGTTATGCCGCGTCTTGAACTCCTCGCGAAGCGGATCCGGGCAGCGGTCAGCACCGACAATGACAAGCCGCACGCTCGCGAAATCGCCCGGCTCAGATTTCTTTACATAGCCGGCAAGAAAGGATGGTGTGCCGATCATGAGCGTCGGGCGCTCTTCTCGAACAATGGAGCATACGCTTTTGAAATCAAGCGGATTGGCGAATGAGACGATCGTCATGCCGAAATAGATCGGAGTCCAGAGATTCACCGTAAAGCCGAAGACATGAAAAAACGGGAGAATCGACAGCATGATATCACGGTCGGACAAGGCAATCGCCCGCGAAAAGCCGTCGATGTCAGCACCGATGTTGCGGTGGGTCAGCTCAACGGCCTTGGGTTCCTTTTCGCTGCCGCTTGTAAAGAGGATAACCGCGGTGTCCTGCTCATCGACGCGTTCCAGGAGAGGCAGAAGAAGAGGCAGCGGCAACATCGCCTTGGCCGCTGCCAGAAGCTTGTCTGTTTGAGAAATTGAGCCGGCGATATCTTCTATAAATATCATCCCTTCAACCACGGGACAGGAGATTTTCTCCAGCAGCGCCTTGGATGTGACAATCGTGCTGAACCCGCATTTCTCCTGGGCAAACACGGCATTGCCTGCAGCACCTGTGGCGTAGTTGATCATTACCGGAACACGGCCTGACATGAGCGCGGCGATGCTGGTGAGTGCGCAGCCGGCAGAGGTCGGCAGCATGACCCCGAGGTAGCCGGAATCAAGGCGCTTCAGCTTGTCGGCAAAGATGAGCGATGCGATAAGCATCTGAGAGTAGGTCATTCTGCGATCGGTCGAACGATCGCAGAATGCCAGCTTATCGCCGAAGGTCTTGGCGGTCCTGATAAACTGATGGTGCAGAATCATAGTGCTTTCAGAAAGAGATCCGTGCCTGAGCGCTGATGATGTTTACCGATGCGTCAAATGAACCGACGAGATTGCCGCGCAGCCGGTTTTCATTTGTGCTGGTCGCCTGTAAATTCACTTTCGGATCCTTGACAAAAATATGCACATATCCTGCATCGAGCACGACGGACTTTGAAGCTGCGTAGCTGACGCCGAAAGCGGTCCAGATGCGGTCTTCACACGGAATGCGCGGAGTCCTGTGCTCGGGGTTTCTTACCGGCGACTGGTCAAAAGCCGCGCCGGCTTGGAGCTTCCACGCCGGATCAGGCGCGTAGGTGATGCCGAGAGAATAGCGCCACGAGTCCTTCCAGATGGTCGTTGTAACGCCGTCCGGCTGGTTCGGATTGTCGTAACGTATGCGAACCTCATCAAAAAGACTCCAGTTCGTCCAGGTCACATCAGCCATAACCGACCATTGAGGATGAAACTTATGATAGGCGCTGAACGAGAGGGTATCCGGAAGGGTTACATCTGCCTTGATCCCCGTATTTTTAAACAGAAGACCCGCTGCGACCGGAGCAGGTACTCCCGAAAAATACGCATCGCCTTCCAGTTTGTGCTTGACCCGGGAGCGATATGCAATGCCCAGCCGGGTTTTATCCGTCGGCTCAAAAAGGGCTCCAAGATTATAGCCGAACCCCCAGCCGTCTCCCTTGTTGCTTACGGAGCCGTCAAAGCTTTGAGGAGATCCGAGCAGTGAGCCAAAATCAATCATGCTGTCATATCGGACCTTAATGTATTGAGCGCTCACTCCGGCGCCGAGGCTGACCGTGTCGCTCACCTTATATGCAATAGACGGATTCACATTAATCGTCAGCATGTCGGTCAGCGTCGCATGGTAGCGGCCGACCCAGTCATTGGAATAATCGGTCTTCAGGCCAAACGGAGAGTTGATGCCAAGACCGAGAAATACCTGATTGCTCACCTGATGGCTTACATAGGTGTTCGGCACGAAAGCCACCGCTCCGCCGTTGTCGCCGCCCCCTCTGAGCGCGGTGGCACCGCCAAGCAGAGAGGAGCCTTCATTGGTAAATTTTGCAGAAGGAATAATCACATACGCAGCGCCGATTGCCTGAGTGCCCTTTACGCGGGTCAGCCCGGCGGGGTTGAAATAGATGGTGCTCGCATCTTCAGCTGTTGCAGCAGCCCCTGCATAGGCATTGCCGAGGCCAGAGACGTTGTGTTCAATGAGCGCAAACCCGGATGCTTCGGCATTGTTGCAGGCTGCGGCTAACAGGAACAACGAGACGACGACTACGGCGAGACGGTAAAACAGGCATTTTGCAGGCATCAGGGCAACCCTCCGGGGATGAATTTTATTGGCAGGAACAATTCTTTGTAGAATACGGATTGAAAAAAAGCATGTCAAGAAAAACCTGGCCGGAACAGGCGGACGCCCGGAGTCCCGTCCGGTTGCAGCCCAAGGAGCCGACAGGGTACACTGAAGGCGCATATCCCATGAACCTGATGGAACACATATATCTTCAAGGCATGCTGGCAAAGCGGAAGCGCATGCTTGCCGCGCAGAAACGCCTGCCGTATCCGGTCGTGAGCATCGGCAATCTTACGGTCGGCGGCACCGGCAAGACCCCTGCGGCCATTGCTGTTGCAGAAGAGGCCATCCGGCGCGGATATGCACCGGTTATTCTCACCAGGGGATACCGTGGAAAGGCAAAGGGCCCATGCTTTGTAAGTGCCGGAAAGGGAGCGCTTCTTGGAGTGCGCGATGCCGGCGACGAACCGGTGCTCATTGCCGAGCGGCTGCCGGGGGTGCCGGTTGTGAAGTCCCAGGATCGGCATGCCGGCGGACAGTTTGCGCTTGAGCATCTCACTGACACTCCGTATGCTGCACAGGAGCAGCCCCGCATTCTTTTTATTCTGGACGACGGGTTTCAGCACTGGAAGTTAGCCCGCACCATCGATATTGTTCTTGTTGACGGCACAAGCCCTTTTGGAAACCGGCGGCTTCTGCCGCTCGGACCGCTCCGGGAGCCCCTGAGCGCATTGCGGCGTTCGCATCTGCTTGCTATAACCAAAGCGCCGAACGAACCGCTGGAGCGCGAGTTGCGCCAACTTCACCCGCAGGCCGGTCTTTGCCGCGCAGAATACTCAGTTCACGAACTCAGGGCCTCCGACGGAAATCTTCTTCCGGCAAAAGCGCTCAGGGGGCAGCGGGTGCTGGGTTTCTGCGGCATCGCGAATCCGAAAGCCTTTCAAATGACGCTCGAATCTCTCGGCGCTGAGACGGCTTATTTCAGGAGTTATCCCGATCACTATGTGTATAATTTGCGAGACGTTGAACAGCTCTCTGCAGCGGCCGGGAGGCATGGCTGCACGTTTCTGATCACGACCGAGAAGGATCTTGTGAAGCTCAAGTCCCTGAACCTGCCGGTGTGCGTACATGCTGTCGCGATCGGGCTGTCATTCAGTCCGGGGTTCTTTGATGATCTGTTTGGAAGGATAGAGAAGACGGCAGGCTGATGATTGACTTTTTTCGAATGCGAGCAGACTAACCATCACTCAGCTCAACCTGGAGCTCTCAGTCGAATTCCTTCAGGTATGCTCCAAGGTGCTGCCCGCTTACCGAGCCTTCAGCATGGATGAGTTCGCTCGGCGGTCCCTCAAAAATTATCATGCCGCCCTGTTCGCCGCCTGCTGGACCGAGATCGACAATCCAGTCCGCTTTCCTTACGACATCAAGGTTATGCTCAATGATGACGACCGTGTTGCCTCCGCTAATCAGCCTGCGGACAATATTCATGAAGAGCAGAACGTCGCTGTGATGCAAACCGACCGTCGGCTCGTCCAGAATGTAAAGCATACCTTTTCCTGCCTGCTTTGGGGAACGTCCGCTGCGCGCCGGAACTCCGAGCTCAGCACATATTTTCAGGCGCTGAGCCTCGCCTCCCGAGAGCGTTGTAGCCGGCTGGCCGAGCCGCAGATAGCCCAGTCCGATTTCCTGCAGCAGGCGGAGGCGGTCAACGATATCAGGCGCATCCGCAAAGAAGCTGCATGCCTCATCAACCGTCATGTCAAGCACCTGACTGATGTTCTTGCCGTTACAGGCTACCCGGAGAGCATCTTCCTGATAACGCAGTCCCTTGCAATCCTCGCACTTCACAAAGATATCTTCAAAGAAGTAAAGCTCCATCCGCTGATAGCCTTCCCCCTTGCAGGTCTCGCACCGCCCTCCCGGAATGTTGAAGGAGAAGTATCCGGGCGTGTAGCCGTGCGCTTTTGCCTCCGGCTGCGCGGCATAGAGCTTCCGGATCGGTTCGAATATCTTGAGATATGTAAGCGGATTGGAACGGGGCGTCTTTCCGATGGGGCTCTGATCAATCAACTGCACCCCTCGTACCCGGTCTGCGCCTTCCATCTGCTGAAAGGGAAGAGGAATCTCTGAGTCTGTTTTGAAGTGCCTTCCGAGCGCACGGCCGAGGGTCTCAATTATGAGGCTGCTTTTGCCTGAGCCTGATACGCCTGTCACGACCGTGAGCAGACCCAGCGGAATCCGCAGCATCAGATTCCGGAGGTTGTGCCCGGAAGCTCCCTGCAGTATAAGGGAAAGCTGGTGAGGGCGGAAGTGCGGTCCGTGCGCCAGATAGTCAGCAGGTTCCGCTTCTGTTCCCCTTACGTATCGTGCTGTTGCTGTATCGGACTGCAGAAAATCCTGAATCGGCCCGGCAAAGACTATCTCCCCGCCGCGATGGCCGCCGCCCGGTCCGAGCTCGACGACCCAGTCTGCAATGCGGATGATGTCGCGGTCGTGCTCAACCACGATGACCGTATTGCCGAGCGCCGCAAGTTCCCTCATAATTGCGGCGATGCGCTGGGTATCGCTCGGATGAAGACCGATAGTCGGTTCATCGAGCACATAAAGAGTGCCGGTCAGCGCCGATGCCAGCTGGTTAGAGAGGGTTACGCGCTGATATTCTCCTCCAGAGAGCGTCTTTGCCTGACGACTGAGAGTAAGGTAGCCGAGGCCGACGCGCTCCAGAAATCTGAGCTTCAGCATAATCTGCTTGATCGGCTCCCTGGCGATGTCGCGCTTCATCGGGGCGAGCTGCAGGTTTTCCATCCACTGCGCAAGCTTGTCAAGCGGAATCGTGCTGACGTCGGCAATGTCGAGCCCATCAATTCTGTAGGAAAGCGCCAGTATGCACAGCCGCTTGCCCCTGCAGGCCGGACAGGTCGCAGGTGTCCGATACCGGCTCAGGAGAACGCGAACATGCAGCTTGTAGCGTTTGCCCTCCATCTCATCGAAAAAGGCCTTTATCCCGAAAAAAGGTTCAATGCTGTCGAATATCTTTGAGCGCTCTTCAGCGCTGAGATCCTTGTAAGGCTTGTTGATGTCGATGTCTGTTTTTTTGGCGCCCTTGATCATCTGCTCTTTCCACCATATATATCCAGGTTTTTCCCAGATAGCAACGGCACCTTGGTTGAGCGATCGCTCCGGTTCCGGAATGATGATGTCTTCGTCGTACTTCAGCAGGTTGCCGAAGCCTTTGCACTCGGGGCACGCGCAGAGGGGGTGATTGAACGAAAAAAGAATCGGCGACGGCTCAGGCAGCGAAAAATGACAGTCATCACATGAGTTCAGCGACGAAAAAGAGAGCCGGTTCAATATAAGCGCGCCGGCATCATCCGTCTGCAGCAGCACAACCTGCATGCGCTCTCCGCCCTCCCTCCACGCCATCTCAACAGAGTCGGACAGGCGCGGCTCGTCACGGACGACAAGACGATCGAGCACGACTTCGCAGGTCTGCTGACAGACGTGATCGCCCTGTATCTCATCAACATCCTGAACCGCTCCATTCACCAGCAGGCGCTGAAATCCGCGCTGTTTCAGCGACGCGAGCGATTCCGTCGTGCTGAAGACAACCATCGCTTTCTGCTCAGGATGCTTCTCAATCAGTTCCGTGACAATCTGTGACGGATCCCACCTTCGTATTTCCTTGCCGCAGGCAGGGCAGAACGGGGTGGCGATGCGGGCAAACAGAATGCGCAGGAGATCATACATCTCCGTCAGCGTCCCGACGGTCGAACGCGATCCTTTCACCGGATTTTTCTGCTCAAGGGCGATTGCCGGGCGGATATTGCGAATCGCATCCACATCGGGCCGGTCGAGCTTTTCCAGGAAAAGCCGGGCATACGCCGAGAGCGATTCCATGAAGCGCCACTGCCCTTCGGCAAATATCGTATCAAACGCCAACGACGACTTGCCGGAGCCGGAAAGTCCGGTAATCGCGATTACCTTGTTATGCGGCAGGGACAGGGTTATGTTCCTGAGGTTATTCTGTTTTGCACCTTCTATGATGAGATCGCGAACCGACATCCTGACATTTTAACAGAGAGTGTGCGAAAGGCTGCAAGTCGGAAGAGCGCCTTCCGTTCTTCCGCGTTTCCACGCTATAATGAACAATGCCTGCACAACTGCGCGCAAAGATTCTCTCCGGCGGCCGGCTGACGCGAAAAGAGGCGGTTCGGCTTTTTCAGAGTGACGATATTTTCGGCATCGGCAGGCTTGCAGGAGAAGTCGCGCGACGAAAGAACGGCAAAAAAGCCTTTTTTATCGTCAACCGCCATATCAATCCGACCAATATCTGCGTAAGCAGGTGCAAATTTTGCGCTTTCAGCCGCTCCAAGGGAGAAGAAGGCGCGTATGAACTGACACTCACAGAGATGCTTGACCGTCTTGACTGTAGCTCCATGACCAAGCAGGCAGAGGCACTATCAGCAGCCCCTCACGGTTTTTCGGAGGTGCATATTGTCGGCGGACTGCATCCTGACTGGCCGTTTGATTTTTATCTGAACCTCATTTCAGCTATCCGCAAACGCCACCCGAAGCTGAATATCAAGGCATTTACCGCTGTCGAAATCGACTACTTTTCGCGCATCAGCGGACTCTCTGTACATGAGGTGCTGACGCGCCTTTGTGATGCAGGGCTCCAGATAATGCCGGGCGGCGGCGCGGAGATTTTTGCGGAAGGTGTACGCAATCAGGTCTGCCCTGAGAAGATTCCGGGTGGGCGCTGGCTCAAAATTATGAAGATCGCGCATGCCGTCGGCATAAAGACCAACGCTACCATGTTGTACGGGCATGTCGAAACATATGAAGACCGGGTGGACCACCTCTTCAAGCTGCGGGAATTGCAGGACAAGACCGGCGGATTTCAGGCATTCATCCCGCTTGCGTACCATCCGAAAAATACCGAAATCGGCGGCCGGTATTCGTCCGGCCTTGATGACCTCAAGACCATTGCGGTCAGCCGTCTTGTACTCGACAATTTCGATCACATCAAGGCTTACTGGATCATGCTCGGCGAAAAAATATCTCAAGTTGCGCTTCTTTTCGGCGCAGATGACATCGACGGCACCATCGTAGAAGAAAAAATAGCCCGCATGGCGGGCGGCCTCACCGGCGGTGCCATGACACGCGACGACCTGATTGCCCTCATCCGCAAGGCGGGGAAGATCCCGGTCGAACGCAACGGGCTGTACAAGGCATTATGGCGCGGATAGACAGGAAGAAGGCTCTCAGGCTGCTGCAGAAAGCCGAATTGCTTGAGCTTGGCGAGATGGCCGATGCCGCGAGGAAAGAGCTTCACCCTGAAAGCAGGGTAACGTTTATTGTTGACCGCAATATCAATTACACCAATGTCTGCATTAACCGATGCACATTCTGTGCGTTTTACCGCGACGCCGGCAGCCCTGAAGCATATGTTCTCTCCGAAAACGAACTCTTCCGGAAAATCGAAGAAACCATTGCCCTTGAAGGCACACAGATACTGCTTCAGGGCGGACTGCATCCTGACCTCGATATGGACTACTACACCGGCCTTCTGCGGAAGATAAAAGAGCGGTTTGAGATTTCTATCCACGGCTTTTCCCCGCCTGAAGTCGCCTATCTGGCAAAGCGGCATTCGCTGACGATTCGGGAGACGCTGATGATGCTGCGGCTGGCAGGGCTCGATTCGATTCCGGGCGGCGGCGCGGAGATTCTCTCCGACCGCGTGCGAGAAGTTCTGAGTCCCAAAAAAATCAGGACAGAGGCCTGGCTGAAGGTCATGGAAGAAGCCCATCGTCTTGGCATGCGAACCACAGCGACCATGATGTTCGGCAGTGTTGAAACGCCGGAAGAGATTATCGACCATCTCGATGCCGTCAGGACGCTGCAGGACGAAACCGGCGGCTTTACGGCATTTATTCCGTGGTCGTTTCAGCCGGGGAACTCGGAATTAGCGCGGAAGGCGGAAGGCGGAAGGCGGAAGGCGATAAAGCAGACCGAAATCAACAAGGCGACGGCAGTGGATTATCTGCGCGTGCTGGCGCTGTCGCGCATCTATCTCGACAATGTCCGGAACCTGCAGGCGTCGTGGGTTACGCAGGGTCTGAAAATGGCACAGGTTGCGCTCCGCTTCGGCGCCAACGATTTCGGTTCGACCATGATTGAGGAGAACGTTGTCCGTGCGGCAGGGGTTGCCTATCGGGTGACAAAGGACGATATCATCAGCGCGATAAAGAGCGCCGGATTTCAGCCGGCACAAAGAAATACGCATTACCATATTCTCAGGACATTTTAGGAGGCAACCATGACAGAAAACATATATGACGTTCTTATTATCGGCGGCGGACCGGCAGGACAGAGTGCGGCTCTCTACGCTTCACGCGCAAAGATGAAAACAATCATCCTCGATAAATCGCAAACCGCCGGCGCTCTGGCATATGCAAGTCTCATCGAAAACTATCCGGGCCTCGAAAAACCGATGACCGGCAAAGAGCTGCTGGAGGTTATGCGCAAACAGGCTCTCAGCTTCGGTGCTGAATACAAGGAAGATGTCCAGGTCATCGGCGTCATGCTCGGAGCAGAGCTGAAACAGGTCTTCACGATAGATGCGACCTATCAGGGCAAGACGGTCATTATTGCCACCGGCTCAATGGGCAGAAAGGCTGCCATAAAGGGGGAGGAGGAGTTTCTCGGACGGGGAGTGAGTTACTGCGCCATCTGCGACGCAGCTTTTTTCAAAGGCAAAACAGTTTGCGTTCTCGGCAACTCCGAAGAGGCGGTGAAAGAGGCCGGTGTTCTTGCACGCTTTGCCGAAACAGTCTATCTCATTTCTCCGACGCAGAACCTCAAGGTCGAAGATGACCACCCCGCACTTGCCATTCCGAACATCAAGGTGCTGCCTGGCAAAACGGTTGCGGAGATTTCCGGCGGCGACCTGGTTGAGAAGATCAGCATGAAAGGCGCCGACGGCGAGAGCGAGCTGGCGATGGACGGTGTCTTTGTGTATCTCAGCGGCAGCAGGCCGATTGTAGATTTTCTGCAGGGAGCGGTTGATCTGTCTGAAGAAGGATGCATTATCACCAATGCAGCGATGGAAACAAATCTGTCGGGCGTACTCGCAGCCGGCGATGTTGTCTGCACCGAAGCGCGACAGGTCATTGTGGCGTCTGCGCAGGGCGCTCTTGCAGCGCTTTCGGCGGAAAAGCATGTCTTCGGCCGTAAAAAAGCGAAAGTCGACTGGCACGGGTAGGAAAATGTGCCGTGGGCTGTCATTGTGAAGGAGCGGGAAGGTTCGATGACAAGCGAAGAATTAAAACAGATGATTTTCGATCACATGGATCTCGGGTTTCTCGACAACATCATAGACATGCTTCGGGCAGATGAGAAGCTGATCCCGTTGATTACGGACATGCTGCAGGATGAGCGGATGCGTGTCCGCCTTGGCGCGACGGCGCTCGTTGAAGAACTGACCAAAACGCATTCCGGCCGGCTTGCTGAACAGATTCCGGCGCTTGCCGAGCTGCTGAAGTTTGAAAGTCCGACGGTGCGCGGGGATGCCGCCTATGTGCTCGGCATGCTCAGAGACGACAGTGCTTTGCCTTTTCTTGAAGAGCGCAGCGAGGATGAAAACGAGTCGGTGCGAGAGGTTATTCTTGAAGCGATTGCCGAGATTAAGGGAAAGGTCATGTGATGCGTCGGGCATAAAAAATAAGGCGCAACCGGCTGGCAGAAGTGGCTCAGGTTGTTTGGACAGGAGCAAGCGATTCTTAAGTGGGAAGCTGCTTAGCATCAGGCTGCCCGCTCATGCGGCAGTATAGTCCAGTAAACCTCATCTGGCGTTTTGTAGTCAAGCGCCTGATGAGGACGCCGATGATTGTACTTCTCCATGTATGCTGCTATACCCTGTCTCAACTCGATCATCGTGCCGTATGCCTTCGGATGCACCTCCTCGTATTTTAATGACCGCCACAGCCTCTCGATAAAGACGTTGTC
>DATIKF010000279.1:0-3197 GCA_035477855.1 Dissulfurispiraceae bacterium | reverse complement strand
GAGGGGTGCAGTATGCGGCGCATGAATATGTGGATGACCTCACAGCCGCCGGTCTTCGGATAAGCATGTCGAGGAAAGGCAATCCTTATGACAATGCCCAAGCGGAGAGCTTTATCAAGACCCTGAAACAAGAGGAGGTGTATCTATGGGACTATGAGATCCTTGAGGACGTGAAGGAGCGCATTCCCTATTTCATCGAGGATGTGTATAATGAAAAACGGCTACACTCGGCGTTGGGATATTGTCCGCCAAATGAATATGAATCACTGGCGGCAAGGAGTAATAACGGAAACCGTCAGACCCTACTAACCCCGGAGGCGCTCTGTGTCTAACCGATGGGGGTCAGTCCACTGGCTGCGAGAATATGTAGGGGGAGATATGCAAATCGATGTTTTTGCGGGCCGGGATTATCCGGCTAATCTAAGCGAATATAAGTTGGTGATTCACTGTGGCACTTGTATGTTGACCAGAAGGGAGATGCTTCTCCGAATTCATCAAGCAAGACAGGAAGGAGTAGCAATAACTAACTATGGAGTGTGCATCTCTTTTTTGCAGGGGGGTATTAGAGAGGGGTCTCTCACCTTTCCCGTCGGCCCTTGATGTCTATCGTGCAACGGGGGCAGTCCGTATGGGTTCATAGAATCAAAGAAAAGGAATCGAGTGGGTAGCTTTAGTCAAAGTGGAGATATAGAAATGTGGCTTATTTCCAATATAACCAAAATACGAAGAGAGTGCTATGCCGAGGTGGCGCGTCTTATATTTAATGACCGGCTAATAGAAGAAATTGATGATTTACCGAAAAAACTCTTTCCCGAACACCTTGCACCTCAACGCTGTTGTCTATTTAGTGATCGTGCCATCGTCTCTCTTCAGATAAGAATTGTTTTGGGACTTAATCTTGATGAGGCTAAAAACCTCACTCTGGAAGATTGTGCCAAAAAAGCGATTTTTCTTGATAGTACAGATGTATTTAAAGAAAATCTGTTGCAGGTAATTGATGCTGCCTGTCAGAGCTGTCCCCGGGAGAGATACTACGTTAGCGATGTCTGCCGTAACTGCACCGGGCATTTTTGTATTAGTAGTTGTCCAAAAGAGGCCATAGTGATAATTAATAATCGGGCAACAATTGACACTGCTAAATGCGTAGAGTGTGGACTATGCCAGAAGGGCTGTCCTTACAAGGCAATTATTGAAACAAGAAGACCCTGCGAGATTGCTTGTGTCATAAAGGCAATAGTGCCGGGCGAAGACAAAAAGGCAGTTATCAATAAGGAAGATTGTGTGTATTGTGGTAGTTGTAGTAGATCCTGCCCTTTTGGGGCAATAAGTGAAAAAACTCATCTGGTGCAGTTGATTAGGGATATTAAAAAAGGCGAAAGAATAGCCGCGGTGGTAGCCCCTTCAATACGAGGGCAATTTGGGCCCAAGGTAAACTTTGAACAATTAAGCACAGCGCTTCTAAAAACCGGTTTTTGCCGCGTTGAGGAAGTAGCCAGAGGCGCTGATATGGTAGCTGAAAACGAGGCCGGGGAGTTTATAAAGATGATTGAAAGCGGAGATAAATTTGCTATTACTTCTTGCTGTCCGGCTTTTAGCGGACTTATCCATAAAAAATATCCTGAGCAGAAAAGAACTATCTGTTACTCTCCTTCACCAATGATAAAAATAGGTTCCGTGGTAAAAGAGAGATATCCCGAAGAAAAAGTGTGCTTTATCGGCCCTTGTGTGAGCAAAAAGTGGGAAAGTGTAAATACCAAAGCCATAGATTACTGCCTTACTTTTGAAGAGCTCGCCGCTCTATTTGTTGCTTTAAATATAGATGTTTCCAAGATGTCGGAAACTATGCTGGGGGAAAAACCTACCCGATATGGAATAGGTTTTCCTGTTTCCGGGGGAATAAGCAAAGCCATAGCGGCAAAGGTAAAGGAGAAATCTCAATTAGAAGTTCATCCATATATAATAAACGGCATTGAAGATGAAACCTTTAAGGAACTAGCGCAGATTTTTCAGGGAGCAAACAGTTACAATCTCATAGAAGGTATCTTTTGTAATGAATCCTGTTGTGGAGGCCCGGGAGTTTTAGTGCCTCCCCGCAATTCTCGCCGGGAAGTTGAAAAGGCCGTAAGAGATTTAAAAGAAAAATGAAATGAACTACATTGATGAACAAGAGATATTGGATTTATTAGATAGAACGAATTCCCCCTCTGCTATTCAGGTCAAGGGTATTCTAAAGAAGGCTTTGTCGCTTTGACCTACCCCCAGTCATAGTGCCACTTTCAATTAAGTAGTCGCAACCGGTTTTTCTTCCTCAAGCCTGACAAATTCATTGGGTGTCAGGTATCCCAGAGCGCTATGCGGTCGCTCCTCATTGTAATCAAGCCGCCACTCTTCAACGACTCTGCGAGCATGCTCCATGCTCATAAACCAGTTCTGATTCAAGCATTCATCTCTGAGCCGTCCGTTGAAGCTTTCAATATAAGCGTTATCGACCGGCTTGCCAGGGCGAATAAAGTGCAGCTTCACTCCTCTCACATATGCCCATTCGTCCAGAGCATTGCTTATGAACTCCGGACCATGGTCGATGACTATCCGATCCGGCAGCCCTCTGAATGCTGACACTTGCCCCAGAACCATCGCAACTCTTTTGCCGCCGATTGATGTGTCTACTTCGATGCGAAGACACTCCTTCGTGAAGGTATCAATCAATGTCAGCATCCTCAGCCTTCTACCATTACTGAGTGAGTCAGCAACAAAGTCCATTGCCCACTGCTCTGTCGCCTTCTCCGGCTTGGGCAGATCCACTCTGCTTTGAGCAGCAATCTTCTTCCTCCTGCGTACTCTGAGCGAAAGGTTCTCTTCCTTGTACAACCGTTCCGTCCGCTTATGGTTAACGACCAGTCCCTCTCGTTTCAGAAGAACATGCAGCCGATGACATCCGAATCTCTTGCGTTTCTCCGCTAACTCTTTAATCCGTTTCCGCGCCTCAACATCTCTATCTGGCTGTGCCTCATACCGGAGTGTATTGCGAGACAATCCGACCAGCTCACATGCTCGCCGCTGACTAAGCCCAAAGCCTTCTACTACGAATGCTACTGCCTGCCGTCGCGCTTTGGGCTTTAGAAGTTTTTTGAGATCACCGCCTTCAGCGCCTGTTTGTCAAGGGTCAGATCGGCAACGATCTGCTTCAAGCGCCGGTT
>DATIKF010000278.1:0-1995 GCA_035477855.1 Dissulfurispiraceae bacterium | reverse complement strand
GTAATCAATAGGTCGTCGGTTCGACTCCGATCAGCGGCTCCATTCTATTTCTTTTCTGAAATGCCACACTCCCGATAAATCTCCCTCAGATAGCCGGAACTGATACCGTACCAGCCTGGCATAGGCTCACATCCAGCAGATAGATTAATTATCTCCCGGCTGTCCGGCACTACTTGCACCCGTGCCCCGCACGCGGTCAACGCGAGCGCTGAGCAGCCGAGCAATGTCATCAGAATTGCCGTCCGCAAGAGCCTTATCCATTTTCTCATTCCCGCTTTCCACCTTTCTGCCCTGAGAAAAAAATGCATCATACAAAAGCGGCAGCACAAACGCCACAATGCTCAGTACGGCTCCGATTATATCCATTACTGGGCTCTCAGAGACTTATCCCCGGTCGCTCCAACACCGGCAATGCGCGCCAATGCTGCATGGATATAGCTATCGGCCTGCTCCTTACTGATAGCCGGCACTTTCGCCAGCAATGCCGCAAGCGCCATATCCAGTTTCTGATTCTTCGTCATAATCATGGTATTGTACTTCAGCCGCGCTGCGGCCTTCTCCGCCACCATCTGTACCGCCGCCTCTGCTTGCTGCTGAATCCAGGCATCCGATTCCTTCGCAATCTGGATATTCAGCTTCTGCCGGAGCTTCGCCAGCACCAGCGCCACCAGCCCGCCGATGAGCGACACCGCGACCGGAAGCACCGTGTTAAGCATTACCCCGCTCAAAGCCTCGCTCAAAGGCGTGCCCGGAGCGGACACATCAGCACCCGCCGCGAGTGCCGCCGGAACCAGCACCATGTACCAGGTTGCGAACACATTGATTTTCATTTAGCGTCATTCCTCCTTCGACCATGATTTAGTGCATGCTGCGCCTCCAACGTCGCAATCCTGCAATCGTGTTTATTGCGAGCCTCAAACAAGCGGTCAATGTCGCTCCGCGCTTCTTTGAAAAAATGCACTGCCATCTGTGTAATGACCATCACACACACCCCCAACACGGTGAGCACTGTCGAGAGAATAACCAACAGCACATCAGAATGTTCACCCAGCGATGTGATCTGCATCGCGACCGTCCTTTGCCTGCTGCGGCATTTCCAAGTGAGGGTAGTCGGGGTTTCTGAAGTGCCTGCCTGACACCAGCCCCAGCGCCTCGCCTATCCGGGCGCACTCCAGATAATCGGGAATAGTATCACCATCCAGATCGGCCTTGACATCCCCGACATACGCGCCGTTGCGTACTATGCCGAAATCAAACGCATGGCTCCTGCCGCGCCGATCAGGGAAGTGCCGACTGTTCAGCGTCCAGGTAACTCGGCGCTTGTTCTCCTTATCAGTCAGAGGGCTTAATCCTGCTAATCGGCGCAAGGCGTTAACGAGCCCCAGAGCCTCGCGGCCCTGCGCATACAACGCCTGCTGCTCCTCAAACGAGCGATCAACACTGGTAACGATCACCTCATGCCCGGCAACCCGGCAGGCTGCGATGAACTGCTCAATCAGCTCCGGCGCGACAAACCGCTGTGGGTTTCTGCTCATGAGATTATGCGGCAAGGATACCCGGTAATTTATTGCCGAGAGGAATTGCCTCTCCTTTCAGATAGCTATATCCATCAGCCCTGTGAAGCACAGAGCAGTATTTGTAACTGATACCTTGAATAACACCAGCCAGGGTTGAGACATTGAAGCTACCGGACGACCTGACAGCAACCTTCCCGCAATGCAATCCCGCCTTCTTTCCAGAGGGCACGATAGCCCTGACAATATCCCCTGTCCTGAACCCCTTAACCACTCGTTCAGTCTTGGCCGAAGTCCTCGGAAACCCGAACTTGTCCATTCGGCACATCTGCCGTGTACCCTGCCCAGCCGCTTTGACCTGAAGCACTTGCGAGTCCGGATTGAGCGATACAGATACTCCCGACTCCCCAACGCACGCTGCATCGATCCAGTGAGCTTTCGCATAGCCCTGCTGCACACGATTGAACTTTGTACGTCCACC
>DATIKF010000277.1:0-4433 GCA_035477855.1 Dissulfurispiraceae bacterium | reverse complement strand
TATTGGGCACTCATTCGAGGAGATATTTTGAGACGAAGTACTGTCTGGACCCACCCCACCTTTTTCTTCTCTGTCGGACTGGGGCTTGCTCCCCGTAAACTTGCTCAATCACTTCAAAGGAGGTTTTGGGCATGTCGGAGGAGCAAAAACAGCAGATAGCGTTGTTCAGGTTCGGTGTGATCTCGGGGATTCTCAATGTCAGAGGGGCTGATGACAGGGGGCTTGAGAAACGCATTTGGGAAGCTGCGGCAATGCGTATTCCGTGCCCTTCCTGTTATGATAATGGTATGTTTTTTTCTTTGGAGGAGACAGTGTCATACTCTGACCATATACAATACCTTGCTGATGCCGACAAGCAGTACATCTGGCATCCTTTTACGCAGATGCAGGACTGGCAGCGCGAAGATCCAATCATCATCACCGAAGGTCGTGATTGTTTCCTGAAGGCGTCGGACGGCAGATGGTATCTGGATGGGGTTTCATCGCTCTGGGTGAATATTCATGGCCACAGACGCAAAGAAGTTGACGATGCCGTCAAGTCGCAGCTGGACAAGATTGCGCATACGACGCTGTTGGGACTGGGAAATCAGCCGTCGATTGAATTGGCGGAGAAATTGATTCAGCTGACTGATGAGCGATTCGCCGGTCTGGCACCAAGGCTCTCGAAAGTTTTTTATTCTGACAACGGCTCAACCGCTGTTGAAGTCGCACTGAAAATGGCGTTTCAGTATTGGATTCACAAGGGGCAGCCGGGTAAACAGCGATTTGTCGGCATTAAGAACGGATATCACGGGGATACCGTTGGAGCGATGAGCGTCGGCAGCGTTGATCTTTTCCATGCAACATTTGGTCCGCTGTTTTTTTCTTCGTTCAAGGCGCCCTCGCCCTACTGCTACCGCTGTGAACTGGCGCGCCAGCCGTCTGAGTGCGGAATTGCATGCCTCGGCGCGCTTGCGGAGATGCTGAAGGAGTACGCGGGCGAAATAGCTGCGATTATCCTTGAGCCGCTTGTGCAGGCTGCCGGCGGCATGATTGTATGGCCTCAGGGTTATCTCAAGGGCGTCCGGGAACTCTGCCATAAGCACAACATCTTGCTCATAGCCGACGAGGTCGCGACCGGATTCGGAAGAACCGGCAAGATGTTTGCGTGCGAACATGAGCAGATTGTGCCTGATATCATCTGCCTTTCAAAGGGCATCACTAACGGCTATATGCCGCTTGCGGTCACGCTTGCAACGGATGAGGTGTATAGCGCGTTTCTCGGGGAGTATAAGGAGCTGAAGACCTTCTTTCACGGTCACTCCTATACCGGCAATCCGCTTGCATGCGCCGCTGCGATTGCAAGTCTTGATATTTTCTTCTTCGACAAGACGCTGGAAGCCATGCATGAAAAAATTTCCTTTGTTCAGGACGCACTGCAGGATATCGCCGCACTGAAGCATGTTGGAGATGTTCGCAATAAAGGCCTCATGATCGGCATCGAGCTCGTCAAGGTTAAAACGACCAAAGATCCCTATCCGTGGGATGAAAAGATAGGCTGGCTGGTGGCTTGCCAGGCAAGGATAGAGTCGGTGATCATACGACCGCTCGGCAACGTCATTGTGGTCATGCCGCCGCTTGCAATAGACATGGACAACCTCAGACACTTGATGTATGTGATAAAAAAATCTATAATTGCTGTAACAATTAATGAGAAGGAGGGCGTATGACAGTTCGTTGCAACGTATCCGGCATGGTAAAAAGCCTGCTGTTGTTGGGGCTGGTCTTTGTGCCGGCAGTACTGTATGCCGACAGCAGTTCGTCCGATAAAGCATACACTGTAAAGAAAGGTGATACTCTGTGGGGGATATCTTCTGAGAAATTCAGTAATCCCTATCAGTGGAAGCGCATCTGGAAGGCAAATCCTTTTATCAGGAATCCCCACTGGATCTATCCGGGTCAGAAACTAGTGTTACCTGAAGGGCTTGGGGACGGGGATCTCGCAGGCCGTGGCGATGGCTCCATGCTTCGTGTTACACCTAAGCCGCTGACTCCTAAGCCTGTGCCGATACAAAAAGCGGATCGCCTTGCGAGCAGACAGGACTTCCTTTCTATCGGGTATATTTCAACGACCCCAATGATAGCAGCAGGCAAGGTTTTGGACATGAGCAAGGATAGAACCATCGTGGCAAACGGCGACCATATTTATATCACGACTGTTCAGCCGGCTGAGATTGGCAAGCGTTTTTATGTGTATGCTACGCCTGAAGAAATCAAACATCCCGTTACAAATGAGCGTGTAGGAGATTTGATTCGCATCAAAGGCGTGATTGAAATTGTGCTGAAAGATAATGAAAGTATTCGCGGCCTTGTGGTGGAAGCATGGGAAGAGATCAGGAAGGACGATGATCTTGGACCGTATTACCATGCAGAAGCCCCTTACTTCGTCGGGGTTGCGGGAAAGCCGGTCGTAAACGGCGTTGTTCTGCGAACGTTCCGGCAGAAGGACATTGGCGGGACATTTGAAGCTGTCTACCTTGACAAAGGCATCCGCGACGGTCTCCGAATGGGAGATATTGTCGATGTTTTCTCGGCACGAGGGCCGAAGGCATTTATTGGAACAATTCAGATTATAAATGTCACGGAAGGTTCAGCTGCAGCCGTTGTCAAAAAAAGCAACAGCGAGATTCTGCTCGGAGATGCCGTAAAAAACTAGCCTCGCAACAAAAAAAGGGGGATGCCGCAAATCGGCATCCCCCTTTTTTTGTATAAAACATTGTCGAGGTCTAGCTGGAGAGTATCTTGAGGTACTTCAGCCGGCTCGGATGCTTCAGTTTCCGGAGGGCCTTTGCCTCAATCTGACGAACACGCTCACGGGTAATCGAAAGATAGCGTCCGACTTCTTCCAGTGTATGATCGCGATCAACTCCAATGCCAAAACGCATTTTGATGACCGTTTCCTCTTTCGGAGTCAGCGATTCAAGCACCTTTTGAATCTGTTCTGATGTTTCAATGCGCTCTGCCTCATTATACGGGGACGGGCTTGTTTTATCCCCGATAAAATCTTCGAGCTCAGTATCTTCATCACCAATCGGCGTCTGAAGCGCTATCGGATCCTGAATGGCGCGAAAAACTTCTTCAACCTTGCGGACAGGCACTACAAGCTTCTTTGCTATCTCTTCGTTTACCGGTTCGCGGCCAAGCTGCTGAGTAAGCTCACGCGATGCCTTGGTAACACGGTTGTAAAATTCCATCATATGAACCGGCACGCGAATCGTCTTGGTCTGATCAATAAGGGCACGGGTGATGGCCTGCCGAATCCACCAGGTAGCATACGTGCTGAACTTGAAGCCTTTCTCATACTTGAATTTGTCGACGGCCTTCATAAGGCCGATGTTGCCCTCCTGGATAAGATCCAGCAGCGGCAGCCCTCGACCGACATAATTCTTCGCAATATTCACAACGAGACGAAGATTACGGGTAATCAGCTCATTTTTTGTTTCCGTGACAAGATGACGAGCTTTTGCTATCCGGCTCCACATCTCCTTAAGCGGATCTATTTTTACACCAATTTCCTGCTCGACTTTTTTATAGTCGGCCAGCACCTCCTTCAGCAGAAGTTCATATTTTTTTACATTCTGACCTTTTTTCTTTTTCTCATTCACATAAAATCGAAAATCCTTAAGAGTGCCGTACCGCTTAATCTTGCGTTCGGCCTGATCCAAGAGGCCCATGAGTTCTTCGAGACGCTTTACCGTCTTGAGAAGCGCCTCATCAGCCCGCTCTTCCTCACTGATGATCTCATCTTCATCTTCCTCGGCTTCGATGCTCTCCTTCATCTTCTCGAAAAGCGGCAACGTCGTGAGCGTATTGTTGATGATGTCGCGGCCTTCCTCGAGCTTCTTGGCGAGCTCTATCTCCTCATACTTTGTAAGAATTGAGATGTCGCCCATGGAGTTGAAATATGCTTGAACGAGGTCTTCGGAGCGCTCCTGCTCTTCCCCTTCTTCTTCGGCATCTTCCTCTGCAGCTGCTCCGTCTTCATCAACGACCTTGACGCCCATATCACTCAGGACGTCCATAAGGTCCTCGAGCTCATCGGGAGAGAAATATTCGGAGGGAAGTGCCTCGTTTATCTCGTCGTAGGTAATGACCCCTCGGCGTTTGCCAATATTGACTATTTCTTCAAAAATATCTTTTTCTTTCATGGTGACAGGTCTCCGCAACAGCGCACAAAAACAATTAAAGAAAGGACTTGCCTTTCTTTAATTACAATTATAGTCTTAATGTTTGGAATTGCAAGCGGAATAATTTTCATTGACAATATAGGGGGAGAGAGGGAGAAAGAAGAGGTCAAGACGCACGGGCTATTAGTACTGGTAAGCTGAATGGATTACTCCACTTACACCTCCAGCCTATCGACGTGGTGGTCTACCACGGCCCTTTAGAGGGAT
>DATIKF010000276.1:0-2235 GCA_035477855.1 Dissulfurispiraceae bacterium | reverse complement strand
GTCCCTCTGCGGCTCAGCAGGGTCAATTTCGGGGGATGTTCTGACATGGATTGACCCGAGTTTTTCGATTCTTGAGCCTCTGAGAGAGTCGTTTTTGGCAGTGCATTTTGCATCAAGAGTTTTTCAGCAGCCTGCTACAACTACCAGTGGCCGATCCTTACCAACCAAGGGAATCTGCCTCCCGCAAAGTCGGTCTTTGACGACGAGGACCGGCGCGGGCAGAACATAGACTCTCTTGTATGCGGCGGGTGCATTACGAGCGGGGGTATCGTCCGCAGGTCGATCGTGGGCCCTTGCACGAAGGTGAACAGCTTCAGTCTTGTGGAGGATTCAATTCTTTTTGAAAATGTGGAAATCGGGAGGCATGCCAAAATCAGGCGGGCTATCATCGACGAGAACATCTCCATTCCGGAAGGAACGGTCATAGGCTATGACCACGACGAGGACAGGCAGAGGGGATACACCGTAACCGAGGGCGGGATAGTCGTCGTGTCGGTATAGATTTTGCCGCTTTTGCAAACGATGTGCTGCAAAGCGAAAGAGCGGAACGGATGTTATGATCTGCCTGATTTGCGCTGTCGATTGCCGCGTAAAGGCATCGCTGCTGCAGACTTCCCAGAGACAGCCGAACTTTTGCGCGGGGTCCCGCGCATCACCTTTTCCGGGCGCTTTTCGATCAGGGCTGCGGGGGTAGGTCTTCTTGATTGCCCAGTTCTTGTCGTTTGCGCGGGTGGAGCCGTTATAGTGTAATCAAAGCCGCTTATCAAGCGGCGCTCAATCCTGCTTCCGAGAACTTTCTCAATATCCCGAACCATGACAGAGTCATCAGGAGTAACAAGGGTATACGCATCGCCGGTTTGTGCAGCGCGTCCCGTGCGCCCAATCCGATGAATATAGGCATCGGTCGTATTGGGAATATCATAGTTGATGACATGCGATATTTGCGACACATCGATTCCTCGGGCAGCGATATCGGTCGCTACC
Organism: Dissulfurispiraceae bacterium; assembly: GCA_035477855.1. GTDB lineage: Bacteria > Nitrospirota > Thermodesulfovibrionia > Thermodesulfovibrionales > Dissulfurispiraceae > JAAYUK01. The sequence continues at coordinate 1,251 of DATIKF010000276.1, read as the reverse complement.
AGAATCTGGTAGGTGCCGTCCCGGAACCCGTTCATTGAAGCCCGGCGACGGCTCTGTGAAAGATCTCCCTGCAATCCAGCAACCTTGTGTCCGGCTTTGGCCAGCTGATCCGACAGGCGTCTGGTCCGGTGTTTGGTACGGGTGAAAATCAGGACCGAATCGGTGTCCGTATGCCTCAACAGCTCCAGAAGGAGCGATGCTTTCAGGTGCTGAGGAACCGGGTAGAGCGCGTGGCTGACCGTGACCGCTGCTTCAGAACGCCCCACATCTATGGTAATTGGATGCCTCAGGGCATCATTGGCCAAATTCCTTATTTCATCGGGCATTGTGGCTGAAAAGAGGAGCGTCTGCTGGCGGTGGGAAATGAGCGCCAGAATCCTCCTGATGTCAGGGAGAAATCCCATGTCGAACATATGGTCAGCTTCATCAAGGACCAGTACTTCCACGCGCGACAGGTCAATCGTGCCCAGCGAAACATGATCGAGCAGTCTTCCAGGACAGGCAACAATGATTTCAACACCGCGCTTCAGCGTCACTACCTGCGGAGTGAAGCCGACGCCGCCGTAGACCGTTGCACTCCGAAGCCCGGTCTTCTGTCCGAGCGCGGCAGCCGATTCATGAATCTGCTCCGCAAGTTCGCGGGTAGGGGCGATAATAAGCGCCCTGACATGCCTGCGTCCTCCCTGTATCAAACGGTGAAGGATGGGAAGCATGAAGGCCGCAGTTTTGCCGGTGCCGGTCTGCGCCAGCCCCATGACATCACGTCCCTGCAAAATGGGAGGGATTGCAGATGCCTGTATCGGCGTGGGTGTTGCATAGCCCGCAGCCGTAACCCCCGATGCGACATGAGGGTGAAGATTGAATTCGCTGAATTTCATTGATTCCTTCTTTCTCGACAGGTGGGAAATGAGATACATCTCTCTTATCATACCATTGAAGCAGGGGAAGTCACCTGAGAGGAGCTGGGGAGCAGGCACTAGGAGCCTGTCGGACTTGAGCTATTGATTTTGGCAAACAGTTCAGGTCCAACTCTCCTGTGATTGTTCTTTTTCCGGATTTGCTTGCTCTTAATCGTTGTTTTCAGCTCATTATTTGCCATGCCGTCGTTGTTGCCCCCTGCTGTCAATAGTAGACCCCAAAGCCATCAGGCTGCGAGCAGCTCTTTATAGAACTGTCTCTCATAGGCAGCCGGCGACAGGTAGCCAAGCTGAGCCTGTATGCGCTGCCGGTTGTAAAACACTTCGATATACT
>DATIKF010000275.1:0-2161 GCA_035477855.1 Dissulfurispiraceae bacterium | reverse complement strand
CTTCAGCTCAGCCGTGTGATACGAGAAACGCTCTTTGAGCGGAAAACGCTGATTGATATACTGACGCTCAGGTCAGACAGGCTCCTCGCTGCACATGAACATGGCCTACAGGGCGCGCTATTTTAACCGGACAGTAGTGATCAAATAATTCAAAGAGGTTACCATTTGGCAATGGTTTACTCCATAGTATCTTATGGTATCTACGGAGTGTTGGACTGGTGCTGTCAGGGTCACCGCCATTTGAATCGGAGTAAAAATTAAAATTTTTGTCAATTATCAATTTGTCCGCGCCCTTATAAAATTATTTGCTTGAGTGTCGTTTTCACTTTATCTTCTGTTTGCACATAATGAGGCAGTTGAGCCGCCGCGAAGCGGTCGGTTTCGAACTCCTGGTTCTTCGCCCGAGCGGAGCGAGGGTGACAGGAGTTCCGGCTCAACTGCCTCATTCTTCCCCGAGCGAAGCGAGGGGAAGAACGATTGAGGTCAGCGGTGGCTGTAAGCCATCCGCTGGAGTGATTTGTTAGGCCACAGATGTTGGTCTCTCATATTTGTCCTTCAGTTCCGCAATGCATAATTCAATAAGTTCTATTCTGAAACGCTCACTTTCGTTTCGTGCCCAATTTTCGTAATCAGTCATAGAGGATATCATCGGCATAATTGGAGCCGACGATGTAACGAGTTTGCCCAAGTAGTCAAAGACTTCGATGATATCCACAAGGATCTTCGGCCGCCTCGTCGGCCACTCCACGCCCAACTTTGGAAGCACAATAGAAAAGATGCGTTGCTTGACACTATCCTCAAAATCTCTGCCGATCTTGGAGAGATATTGGCACGTCTCTTTAACAAACTCGACAGGAGGGTTGATCAATCGCCCTGGCGCTATCTCATAGTAGAGAAGGCGATTAACATCAACGGATCGAAAAATAGCACCATAATGGGCAACCGTGTGACGAACAAGCGCAAGATCATATAGCCTTGGGAATTCCGATTCGGGTATTGGGCTAACCCCCAAGCACATGCTGTAATGCTTGTTCAACTTCTCGAAGTCAAGCAATGGCGCGGGGTCCTTGTCTAGTCGCGCGAACGGGCGGTCGGGGTTATACGGCTTAGGTTTTTGGTGTAATTCCGAGATAGTTGGAAAGAAATCGGAAAGACCCTCGATGTCAGCCAAGCGCGCTCCTAGATCTCGGAATAGGTCTTCAAGTGCGACAACGTTCAGGAATATCACAATTGCAGTAAGTGGGCGATGAAGCTGGACTGTTTGGTCGAGTGCGTTGCGGCGCTGTTCATCAGTGAGGTCACCTCCAGCCCAGTCAGGGAAATTAAGCAAACCTTCTGCCTGAAGATGCCGATAGGTGAACAGACCCGGCGCCGTGAATCGTCGAGATACGCTCATTTCGCCAATTGGAACTTCGGGAAAAGGAACCTTTGCCATAATTAGTGAACTCTTAATACGGCCTAATGAGGCAGTTGAGCCGCCGCGAAGCGGTCGGTTTCGAACTCCTGGTTCTTCGCCCGAGCGGAGCGAGGGTGACAGGAGTTCCGGCTCAACTGCCTCGTTCTTCCCCGAGCGAAGCGAGGGGAAGAACCAGTTATTAGATAGTTACAGAGCTATAGCAGAAAGTTTTAATCCGGTCAATGCTATTGCAGGTATGTGTCAAGGCAACATAGAGATGTCCGGTTTTATGGAGCCGCCAAAGGCGGAGTAGTGCAAATGTGCCGAGCTGCGGGATAGCGTCTCCACGGATGATCAGCCGACGGTTTATGAGCCGTGCTTTTGCGGACCAGCGGGGTCGGCTGTTTCTTTCTCTGAGGTCTTGCCTCGATCTGCCGGAACTCAACACGCTTATTGCCGGTCTTGATGCGCATTGATCCGTCAACCCGCTCCTCAACGATGACCTTGTTGCCTGCCAGTGCTTCTTGCAGCTGATACAGCTTCCGCTCATGCGCTATGGTGGTGTCGTTTCTGACCGTCCGCTCGGTCTTGATGCACAGGATGTCCCGAAGCTCGGTCACTGCCGGCGCGGGCCGGTGCATGTCTTGCCGCTTCTTCAGCGATTACGCCAAACTGTGCATTGCGCTTCTTGAAGTACTCTGGCAAGTACCGGTTTGCCTCTTCGATGCTGCTGATGCCGCGCAGTCTCAGCTCCTTGACCAACCG
>DATIKF010000274.1:0-11277 GCA_035477855.1 Dissulfurispiraceae bacterium | reverse complement strand
GACGTGCAACAGAGCGGATTTATTCGGCGAAGTAGTCGCTTACATGGAGGTAAGTGCCGGGCGAATACCTCGGAGGATGGCTGGATGCCGTCCGAGAATGAGCGGCGTTGCACGTCCTGTCGGGCTAATGACAATTCCCGGTTCAAAGAGTTCATTCGTCTGTCGGGGATGACTCATGTTCGGACTTCGCCGTTCTATCCGCAGTCAAACGGCAAGCTGGTGCGCTTCCACAAAAACGATCAAGGGGGAATGCATTCGGCTTTCCTTTCACAGCATACTCCGTCATGGAAAATAATCCAATAAATTCAGTGTTAACATCTTTCCGGCGGCATTTCATCGTACTCCTCGCTGGGGAATCACTAAAATTTATGGAGTTGCCTTGGTGTATTCATTATGGTAGCCTCAAAGAAAAGAAAACGCTTCATTCCAAGGAGGCACTATGGCCGCTGTTGTTCTCGAACTGACGAGCAATTCTTTTTCAGCAGAAGTCACTGATGCAACAGGTGCAATATTGGTCTATTTCTGGGCTCCGTGGTGCGGCCATTGCAAGGCATTTGCCCCTGTCTATGAGGAACTGGCAGCAGATTTGGCTGCTCAGGCTCGGGCTGCGAAGCTGAACTGCGATGAGCACACGCCGACCGCGGTTCAGTGCAATGTGACCGGGACGCCGACAATCGTCATCTACAAAGACGGAAAAGAAGTTGATCGCATCGTCGGCGGGATGCCGAAAGAGTCTCTGAAAGAGCGTATTCTCAAAAAGATTTCCTGAAAGAGAAAAGAGTTTCATGCCATGAACATACTTGTCGTTGGGCTTGGAGCCCTTGGGATCGCTTTTGCAACACTGCTGAAGAAGTCCGGGCATCGGGTCTGTGGCCTCACCAAAGCAAAGTACCTGTCGTCCTTTGGTGATAAAAAGGTGCGGCTTTCGGGCATCTGGGGTGAACACGGGGCTGTACTCGATGGCGTGTATTCAGATATTCAGCCGTTGATGCACAACAAGCCTGACCTGATAATCCTGACGGTCAAATCATTCGACACAGAAGAGACCGTTCAGGCAATCGCTCCACTGGTGGAAGAGCGGACGCTTGTCATGGCGGCACAGAACGGCTACGGCAACTACGAGACCCTTGCCCGAATCGTCGGCAAAGAGCATGCCCTGCTTGCGCGTGTCATCTTTGGCGCTAAGCTCCTGGGAGTCGGCAGCTCGGAAGTTACCGGCATTGCAGACGCCGTTCGCCTTGGGCAGCCCGACGGCGCTGTGCCTGAAGCTATCTGCGTCAAAATCGCGCAAGCTATTAATGCCGCCGGCATTCCTACTGCTCATGCCCCGGATGTCTACGGCATCCTCTGGGATAAGATTCTCTACAACTGCGCACTCAATCCCCTCGGCGCTCTGCTTGAGTGCAACTACGGCAGTCTTGCTGATGATGCTGGAGTCCGTCAGGTCATGAATGCCATGATCAAGGAGATATTCGATGTCGCCAAAGCCCATGGCATTACCCTGCGATGGAGAAGCGCCGGTGATTACATCCATTATTTCTACGAAAAGCTCCTCCCCCCGACACGGCAGCATTTCCCCTCAACATATCATGACCTGAAGGCAGGAAAGAAGCTTGAAATTGATGCCCTGACCGGCGCAATCGTCCGCCTCGGCAAAGAAAACGGCGTGCCCACCCCTGTGAACGAAACCGTCACAAACCTCATCAAGGCAAAAGAGCGGTTTTTATTGCGGAGCATGGCTTCCTGACGAATTGTTCCACGTGGAACATAAAAGGCATTGCGCGCTTTAAAATCTGCGGTGCCGTGAATCAACGATCTTTTTTCGTATCGACCATGCGCCCCGGCAATACAACCGCTAATGCGCATTAAGCGCTGTCAATGGGCTCAGGGCAATAAAATCCTCTTTTTTTTAACAAGACGCCATGCTCTATTGACAGCCATCCCTGACTGAGGTATCATCTAAAATACTTTACACAATTAAAGTGTCTGTCAAAAGAAAGGATTACCATGAAACAGATTTTACTTGCGCTTTTCCTCGCGGTCTGCATTCTGGTTTTCGCAGTCCAGCCCGGTTTGTTGCACGCCGGCGAGCTGCGTTCCAACGCACAATTTCATCAGCCTTTCAAGCTGCTGCCGAAGGTGTCGGACGATGATCCCTATACGTTGTATTTCCCGTTTGAAGTAAGCCATGCGGGAAGGGTTCGGGTCTACATCGAGCAAACCGGTGTTGCTCCGGGCAAGGGAGACGCTGGTCGCGTTATGCTGGCGGACGCGCGCATCTTCGACGGACTGGATTTGGCAACCTGGAAAAAATGGATCATAAAAATCAACAAATATAACCCCGCCGAGTGGGTTGCAGGCGATGAAATCCGCAGCGCCGTCAAATATTTAACGAAGGTTCTAAACGACCTCCTGGGAAAAGAGGATAAGAAGCCGGTGTGGCATCATGGGCAGCAAGACCTGTCCAAAACCATCCCGCTGGTATATGACGTGGACGATAATGAGCTGCGGAAGACCGGCGGCCGTTACATTGTGGTGCTGCGGAATCCATCCTCACGGCAATACAATGGAAACGTGATAATAACGTATCCCGGTGATGACTGGAATGTAGACCCGGAGCTCGAAAAGTCTTATCCTCACAAGCCCGATTTGGCTGTTGATGCTATAAGGCTGGATGGAAACAACCGGGTTGTCGTTACTGTGGCCAATCACGGGTGGGGGCTTCATAAGGTGCGCTGGAACCAGCAGGAGGACCGGGCGATATATCTGCAGATGCAGCTTGATGGCAATAAATGGGGCGGAGCAACCCTTGCCGAAGTGGACCCGCAAAAGCAGCTGTCATCGTCGAAAAGCAGCATAACCTATAACACCGGTCTCGTTCTGATGCAGCCTGCACGGGTCACCGCTCTCATTGATTCCAACAAAGTCGTGGCGGAAGACAACGAAGGGAACAACAGACGCACCGAATCCCTTGAGCTCAATGACGGGCAGCGGCACAAACGGCAACCGGAAGGGCAGCAGTCTTCGACAGGAGGGGTCGGACAGACCCCTGCGGAACTGCCCGATCTCACCGTGACCGATATTTTTACCGATACGCGGAAACGCGTTGCAATCCGCGTGGCCAATCATGGCGGCCGCCTGCCGGAAGGTGCATGGACCGGTGAGCCGAATGTCCAGCTGCGCCTGCTGATGAACGGTCGATCATGGGCGTATGTTCCGTTGAATAGTATCGATCCGCAGCGCGTACTGCGCCAAAAAGGCTCAAGCGTCGTTTACACGACCGACCTTGTGGTCAGGAATCAGGTCGAGATCACCGCGATCATAGACGAAATGGGACGGCTTCAGGAGAGCAATGAAAACAACAACACGCTTATTCGTTCCCTGTTGCCCTGATATTGCCTGTTGCTCAACATGGTTTGAGAATCTGCCGATACGCCGCCGTACGGCGCGTTCGGCAGATTTTGAAGTTCAGGATCCTGCTCTTTCGTACTTGCTGAAGGGGCAGCCTGCGAAGCTGCTCTACAGCACCTTCCACTGCTGAGGGAAAAAGAGTTTCTCATAGGTCATCAGCGCAAACGGGTCGGTCATGCCGGCGATAAAGTCACAGATGAGGCGATGCTTTTCGGTGTCGCGCGGAATCGGGACATCCTTGAACGCCCCCTCCGGGTGTGTTATGTAATAGGAATACAGCGACCGGAGTATTCCCTTGGCTTTGTCGAGTTCGGCGCGGACAACCGGGTTTTCATACACCGAACGAAACATGAAATCGCGCAGCGCGTATACGGCATTCCCCATCTCTTCACTCAAAACGACCGCCGACAGGTCGCGGGCAAGGGAGGCTGTAACCACATCGCGCACCATCGAATCTATGCGCTTTGCATACGCCTCGCCAATCACCCGTGTTATCTCGACCGGCACATCGGCGCGCTTCACCACGCCGGCGCGAACCGCATCGTCAAGGTCGTGATTCAGGTAAGCAACAATATCGGCAATGCGCACAATCTGGCCTTCGAGTGTTGCGGGCCGCTCCTTTTCCGCCTCCGGCATAATCATGCCTCTGCCCTTTGAGTGTTTCAGGATGCCGTCGCGCACTTCATGGGTCAGGTTAAGACCTTTGCCGTCCTTTTCGAGCACATCCACAACCCGCAGGCTCTGTTTGTAATGGTCAAAGCCGCCCGGATGCAGCTCGTCGAGCACCTCCTCGCCGGCATGACCGAACGGGGTGTGGCCGAGGTCATGGGCGAGCGCAATCGCCTCGGTCAGGTCCTCATTCAGTCTGAGCGCACGTGCAATGGTACGCGCTATCTGTGCCACTTCGAGCACATGGGTAAGCCGGGTGCGGTAGTGGTCGCCCCTGGGTGCGAGAAATACCTGTGTTTTCTGTTTCAGGCGACGGAAGGCTTTGCAATGGATTATGCGGTCGCGGTCGCGCTGAAAACAGGTGCGAATATCGTCCTCTTTATCAGCACGAACCCGGCCCCGGCTCTGACTGCTCAGGCAGGCATCCGGATGCAGAATCTGCCGCTCGACAGCCTCTGTCTGCTCGCGAATGCTCATGACGATTGCTGATTGATACTGCGTGATTGATGAGAGAAGAATCCGTTCATGACGCAATCCCCGTCATCATGCTGAAATCGCGGCAGCCACGCCCGCAACGAGAGAAGCGACAGCCGCATCAGGTATGGTTCGCGCATCAAGCACTACGGCATCATCTTTGATACGGGCGACAATCGGCGGCTTTTGCTTCCTGAGTTTTGCCTCAAACGCGTTGACGGTCATGCCGGCAGGACGGACGGCGACCGCGAAGGTCTCCAGCATTATTTCAGAAAGGGCGCCGCCGCCCGATTGCGAAGCATCCTGAACAATCCTGATGTCGGCGGCACCGGCAGAGACAGCCTTCTTCAGGCGTGAAACAATCTTCTGAGCCCGCTTTTTAATTTCCTGCGGCTTCATGAAAAGCATGCGAAGCGTCGGAATCTCTTTTTTTGCACGCTCTTCGTCCAGATACAGATGCAGTGTCGCTTCAAATGCAGCAAGCGTCATCTTGTCGACGCGCACAGCTCGCATGAGTTGGTTTTTTGCAATAATGTCAATGAGTTCCTTCTTTCCAACAATAACTCCGCCCTGGGGACCGCCGAGCAGCTTATCGCCGCTGAAGGTGACAAGGTCGGCGCCGGCCTTGAGAATCTCCTGAACCGTCGGCTCGATATAAATGCCATATGGTTTCATATCAATCAGGCTGCCGCTGCCAAGGTCGAACATAACCGGAACATTGTGTCTTTTCCCGAGAGCGGCCAGCCGCTCAATAGAAGGAGTCTCTGTGAACCCGACCATCCGGAAATTGGACTGATGGACCTTCATCAGAAGCGCGGTGTTTTCATTGATTGCGTTTTCATAATCATAGGCATGCGTTTTGTTCGTCGTGCCTACCTCTCGCAGCGTTGCGCCGCTGCTGCTCATCACGTCGGGAATGCGGAAAGAGCCGCCAATCTCGACCAGCTCGCCGCGGGAGACAATAACCTCCCTGCCTTTTGCCAGCGCCAGGAGGCAGACGAAGACCGCGGCTGCATTATTGTTCACGATAAGGCTCGCCTCGGCACCCGTTATATCATTTAGCAGGCGCTGCACATGACCATACCTCTTGCCGCGCCTGCCGTGCTCCAGATCGTACTCAAGGTTGGAATAGCCCGCTGCAATCTCCGTCACATGCCGCAAAACAGCGCCCGAAAGAACCGAACGCCCGAGATTCGTATGCACAACAACCCCTGTTGCATTAATCGCCGGCTGAAGACTGTATGAACAGAGCTTGTGAATCCGGTCTTCCATTTCGGCAACCAGCGTTTGCGGGTCAGAAGAAAAACGCTCCCCGGTCCGGATGCGGTCGCGCTCCCGGTGGAGTGCATCGCGGATTCCCTGCAGGACATACCGGCGCGGGTAACGGCCAAGCCAGCCGGTTCCTTCCGCGGACTTCAGAACTTCATCAACAGACGGCAGTGCTGTCAGCAGCTTCTGATGTTCCATGGCAACGCTCCTTCAACACGTCAAAAATGATGCCGCAAAAGTCAACCTACGGAAAAAATGAATTTTCCATAGAAAAAGAATCCGCACTCATGCCTTAAAAATACAGTCCGGCGATGATGTGCACATCATCACGGAAATTCAGAAAATATTTTTGGCCTTTACATTTAAACCGTTGCCTTTTGCGCTATTGTACCCGGTTATCCGAGCCTTTTCAAAGGCATCCGTTTTGTATTATGATACATAGTCGTAAAAAAAGCTTCTTGATTAATGATACAGACAACCGGTGCGTTGTGATTGCCGATTGATGACATCTGTCTGCCGAGGCCGCTCTTCAATCAGACAACCGCAATCAACAATCCTGAAACATCCGGCCTCGTTGTTGAAGAGATCATAATCGACCGGTGCTGCTCAATCACACCAAGGGGCGCTCAAGCAGGAACTCATGATGACGCAAGTGCCGTTCTGTAACGCCGACCGCAGGGGACCGATCTATCCATGATGGTACTGCGGCGGGTTTCCCTTGAAGGAGAATACACGTATGAAGAAAGTGCTCATCAGTGACAACATCTCGTCCAGGTGCGTCGAAATCCTGAAAAACGCAGGGCTTGAAGTCGACATCAAGACCGGCCTGAAGCCTGATGAACTGAAGTCGATTATCGGCGAATATTCCGGCCTCATCATTCGCAGCGCCACCAAGGTGACCGCTGAAATTATCAATGCCGCAACAAACCTCAGGGTTATCGGCCGCGCAGGTTCAGGGCTCGACAACGTAGACAAGGCTGCTGCGTCAAAAAAGGGAATTGTTGTCATGAATACGCCGGGGGGCAATACGGTAACGACTGCCGAACATGCTATTGCCATGATGTTCGCCGCTGCCCGCAAGATCGCCCAGGCAAATGCCTCAATGGCGGCAGGCAAGTGGGAAAAGAAAAAATTCATGGGCATCGAGCTTTTCAATAAAACGCTCGGCATCATCGGACTCGGAAAAATCGGCGGCGAGGTCGCGAAGCGCGCACAGGGACTCGGCATGCACGTCATTGCATACGATCCGTTTCTGAGCGAAGAGAAGGCAGCGGAGATGGGCATTGCAAAAGGCGCCATTGCTGAAATCATGAAGCGCTCAGACTTCATCACCGTTCATACGCCTCTTACCGCAGAGACCAAGGGCCTTTTTAACGCAAAGTCGCTCAAGACCTGCAAGAAGGGCGTCGTGCTGATCAACTGCGCCCGCGGCGGCATCATTCATGAAAAAGATCTGCTTGATGCCCTGAACAACGGGCATGTCGGCGCTGCTGCTCTTGACGTTTATGAAGTTGAGCCGCCGGTTGACAATCCGCTTATCGGCCATGACAACGTAGTCTGCACCCCGCACCTCGGCGCATCCACCGAAGAAGCGCAGGAGAACGTTGCGGTTGCAGTTGCCGAACAGATTGTTGATTATCTTGTTCACGGCACCATCCGCAATGCGGTCAATTTCCCGTCGATTCCGGCGGATCAGGTTGCAACGCTGCAGCCGTGGATCAACCTGGCGGATCTGATGGGCAGCTTTACCTGCCAGCTTTTTGAAGACGGCATTACGGAACTGACGATCGAGTACCGCGGCGATGTCGCGGCCCTGAATTGCCAGCCTATTACGATTGCGGCCATTAAGGGCCTGCTGAATCCCATCCTTCTTGAAACGGTCAACTTCGTGAATGCGCCGTTCATCGCAAAGGAGCGCGGCATCGAGGTCAAGGAAACGAAGAGCAAGGACTCCGGCGACTATCAGTCCCTGATTGTGCTCAAGGTGAAGTCGGCAACGAAAGAACGGTCTGTTGAGGGCACCCTCTTCAGCAAGAAGGATCCGCGCATCGTCAGGATCGACAGATACACCGTGGAAATTCTGCCGGAAGGACCGATGCTTGTCATGCAGAACAACGACAAGCCCGGCGTCATCGGGAACATTGGAACGACGCTCGGCAACGCCGGGATCAATATCGCCCGGATGCATTTCGGCAGGGAGAGCGTGGGCGGCAAGGCGCTTTCGGTGGTGAACATCGATTCCCCTGCGACTGACGCCGTGCTGGAGCAAATCAGAGCGTTGCCGAACATTCTTCTGGTCAAAGCGATTATTGTATAGGGATGCCGGATTCCGGCGGTCCGGCGCAGCCCGGATACGCAGCAATGCCGGTGTTCTTCCGGGAGCGCCGGCTTTTATACGAGGTATGAAATGTCAATAGTTGTGATTGTAGGGGCCCAGTGGGGCGATGAAGGCAAAGGAAAGATCGTAGACGTCCTGACGCAAAAGGCTGATACGATCGTGCGGTATCAGGGCGGCAACAACGCCGGTCATACTGTTGTTGTCGGCAATGACAAGTATGTTCTTCACCTGATTCCGTCAGGCATTCTGCACGGAGGCAAAACATGCATCATCGGCAACGGTGTTGTTATCGACCCCGGTGCTCTGCTCGCCGAGATTGACAAGCTCGCAGCGAGGAAAATCAGCACCGAAGGACTTGCGATCGCACAGAATGCGCATATCATCATGCCTTATCACACGGCGGTTGAGCGGGAACAGGAAAAATCCAGGAAGATAGGCACCACGCTCCGCGGCATCGGCCCCTGTTACACCGACAAGGTCTCGCGTCAAGGAATTCGGGCTGTCGACCTTTTGAAACCGGAGATGTTTCGCGACAAGCTCCGGAAGAATCTTGAGCCGATCAACTTCCTGATGGATAAGTATTACAAAGCGCAAAAGCTCGATGAAGCGGTCATCTTCGCGGACTATATGAAGTTCGCCGACCGCCTCCGTCCATACATCAAGGACACCCAGACGATGGTAAATCAGGACATCGACGCAAAGAAAAATGTGCTGCTTGAAGGCGCACAGGGCACACTGCTCGACATCGACCACGGCACCTACCCGTACGTCACGTCGTCCAATACCATCGCGGGCGGGGCATGCACCGGCGCGGGCATCGGCCCGACGCGAATCAACAGGGTTCTCGGTATCGTGAAGGCATACACCACTCGCGTCGGCGAAGGTCCTTTCCCGACCGAGCTGAACGATGCGGTTGGGGAAGATCTCCGCACGCGGGGAGGGGAGTTCGGCGCAACAACCGGTCGTCCGCGCCGCTGCGGCTGGCTCGACATCATCGGTCTGCGCTATGCCGCCTGGACAAACGGGCTGACCGGCATCGGACTGACAAAGCTCGATATCCTTGATACTTTGGATACCATAAAATATTGTGTTGCGTATCAATACAACGGCGAACTTCTGAAAGAATTCCCCAAAGACCTCGACATCCTTGCAGAATGCGAGCCGGTGTACGAAGTGATGCCCGGCTGGAAATCGAACACACTCGGAGCGACTTCGTTCGATCAGCTCCCCCTGAATGCTCAGAAGTATGTCCGCACGATCGAAGAACTGCTCAATACTCCTATCGACATCATCTCGACCGGCCAGAAGCGCAACGAGATTATCATCATAAACGAGCAGTTTTAGATAAACCGGCAGTTCGAATACTGCAGTGTCATCACAAAAGAGGCCGCCCCGAAACGGGCGGCCTTCAGGAACTACTGAGGCATTACCTGCTCATAGGCCCATTCGAGCCACTCAAGACATACTGCAACATCATTCGTTGCGACCGTCGGTCCGCACCAGATGCGGAACCCGGTCGGAGCCGCCTTGTAGGCATTGATGTCATACGCAACACCTTCTGACGCGAGCAGCTTCTCGATCTTCTTTGCGGTCGCCTTCTGATCGTCAGCCGAGAGCGCGATAAACTTCGGATCAACCACCTTCAGGCAGACCGAGGTGTTGGAGCGGATTGCCGGATCTTCTGCCAGGAAGCTAAAGGATGCGCTGCCGGACACCCATTTCTCTACCGCTGATAGATTGTCATTCGAGATTTTCATCAGGCCCGGCAGGCCGCCCTGCCGCTTCGCCCATTCGAGCGCGCAGAGCCAGTCCTCAACACAGAGCATCGACGGCGTGTTGATCGGCGAACCGCTGAAGATCTCCTCATTGAGCTTGCCGCTTTTCTTCATGCGGAAGATCTTCGGCATCGGCCATGAAGGATCATAGCTTTCAAGACGCTCAACCGCACGCGACGAAAGAACCAGCATGCCATGCCCGCCCTCGCCGCCAAGGCATTTCTGCCACGAGAAAGAGAGAACATCTATTTTGGACCACGGAATGTCCATCGCAAAAAGCGCGCTGGTCGCATCGCAGAAAGTCAGCCCTTTTCTGTCGTCCGGAATCCAGTCGCCGTTGGGAACCTTTGCGCCGCCGGTCGTACCGTTCCAGGTAAAAACAACATCGTTTTCAAAATTCACCTTCGAGAGGTCCGGCAGCTGCCCGTACGGTGCTTCATAAACCGTAGCGTTGAGCTTCAGCTCCCTGGTGATATCCGTTGCCCAGTCCTTGCCGAAGCTTTCCCAAACGAGCACGTCTACCGACTTCGGGCCGAGGAGCGACCACATGGCGCACTCAAATGCGCCGGTGTCGGAACCCGCAAAAATACCGACTTTATAATCAGCCGGAATGCCGAGGATCGGTTTGATATTGTCGCACGCGGCCTTCAGTTTCTCTTTCCCGACGGCCGCTCTGTGGGACCGGCCCGGCATATAGCCGCCCAGTTCCTGAAGCGACCACCCCGGATGTTTCGTGCAGGGGCCGGAACTGAAGTTCGGGACCGCCGGTTTTGTCGCAGGCTTCTGTTTCATATCGCGACTCCTTTATTGACTGTGGTTGATTTTAACTTCATACGCATAATCGCAGCGTAATTTCTTTGAATGCCTTCGGTAAACCCAAAATTGTCATTGGCTTTAGTCGTACATCTGTCGCTCCCGCGCTTGTCCTGTCAAGGATGTCGGGAGTCTTTCCGACAATTCCGCCCCGGAAGTACTCCGGAAATGTCGTCATACAAATCCTGCAATAAAGGATTTCGCTGTCTGATAAGTTCCAGCTTCGTATCTCTGCTCATGTTCTTTATCTGTCTCTCCCGGATTACAGCGCTTCTGCCATCATCGCAGACCTCATAATAAACAAGTCTGTGGAGATAATACTTTGCAGTAAAACTATCCGGGTTGAGGTTGTTCTTATGTTCGCAGACTCTTCGCATGAGATTGTTTGTCGCACCGACATATAAGGTCGGTCTGGCATTGGCCATGATGTACACTGAAAATCTGCCTTTGCTCATACCGCATTATATCAAAAAGATTCCGGACAAGCCGGAATGACAAGAATACTTGCCGACACAAAGAGTTATCATA
>DATIKF010000273.1:0-4368 GCA_035477855.1 Dissulfurispiraceae bacterium | reverse complement strand
AAGTCCCTCTGCGGCTCAGCAGGGTCAATTTCGGGGGATGTTCTGACATGGATTGACCCGAGTTTTTCGATTCTTGAGCCTCTGAGAGAGTCGTTTTTGGCAGTGCATTTTGCATCAAGAGTTTTTCAGCAGCCTGTTAGTGTCGAAAGGTTTTTTTCAAGAAGGACGATGTCGGCAGCCTCCTTTGCAACGTCCACCGCCGTGTTGACCGATATGCCGACATCTGCGGCATGGATGGCAGTGGCATCGTTGATCCCGTCGCCCATGAAGCCGACCACATGGCCGCCCTTTTTCAGGGCGCGGATAATCTTCTCTTTCTGATTCGGGTCAACTTCGGCAAATATATTGTTCGCATCGGCAGCATGCACAAGTGCCTCATCGCTTATGGTATCAAGGTCGTCTCCGGTCAGCACCCCCTGCACCGGAAATCCGACGCTCTCTGCGGTATAACGGACAATATACCGGTTATCGCCAGTTATAACTTTGATATGCACGCCAAGCGCCCGGAGGGAGTCGACCATTTCTTTGGCGTCCGTTTTGGGTGGATCAAGAAAAAGCAGAAATCCGAGAAATGTCATGCCAGACTCATCAGCCCTGGTGCGGGCGGCATTTTCAGGTAGTTGTTTATACGCGAGGCCAAGAATGCGAAGCCCTTTTTCGCTCCATTGATGATACAGACGCTCAATTGCCCCCAGATCCTGGTTGATTGCATGTGAACGGCCGTTGCGCTCCGCATGCGTGCAGATGGTGAGTATGCTTTTTAAAGCCCCCTTTGTGATCATCGTGCATCCGTCATGCGCCTTTACAACCACGCTCAGACGCCTTCGCACAAAGTCATACGGAATCTCGTCCACCTTTTCATACGGTGAGAGGTCCTCTGGCGCATATGCAGTTATTGCTGCATCAATCGGATTCCTGAGGCCGGTCTGGAGCGCAGCATTCAGGTGTGCATACGAGAGAAGCTTCGGGTCTTTTTCGCCATCAACGTTCAGATAGTCGTGCAGAAAAACCATTCCCTCCGTGAGCGTTCCGGTTTTGTCGGTGCAGAGCACATCCATGCTGCCGAAGTTTTCTATTGCGGCAAGGCGTTTTACAATAACGCCGCGTCGTGCCATCACCTGAGACCCCTTTGCCAGGTTGATACTGATTATCGCAGGCAGTAATTGCGGTGTCAGGCCGACGGCCAGTGCCAGCGAGAAGAGCAGGGACTCAATGACCGCCTTGTGAAAGTATACGTTGACCGCAAAGACGATCAGGACGAGAACAAGCGTTACTTCCATGAGCAGATAGCCGAAACGCCTTACACCGCGCTCGAAATCGGTTTCCGGCGGTGCAAGCACCAGACGGTCGGCAATATGGCCGATTTCCGTGCTACTTCCGGTATTCACCGCAACCGCAGCGGCAAGCCCGCTCTCAACACTGGTGCCCATGAAAACCGTGTTCTTCCGCTCGGCAAGCGTGTGCCCCTGCAGCACTGCTGAGGAGGATTTTTCGACCGGGAAGGTCTCTCCTGTGAGAATGGCTTCGTTTACAAAAAAGTCCTTGGATTCGAGCAGACGGCAGTCGGCGGGAATGATGCTTCCGACAGCAAGGATGATAATGTCGCCCGGCACGATTTCATCAATAAAGACCTCTTTTTGCAGGCCATCCCGCAACAAGGTCGCTTTTGTTTTTACCGTCTGAAGCAGTTTGGTGACCGTATTTGCTGCATGATATTCCTGAAAGAAACTGAGCGCACCGCTTGCAATAATGATGGCAAGGATGATTGCCGTGTCGGCGAAATCCTGCAGTGCGGCCGAAACAATGCTTGCGCAGATAAGAATGATGATAATCGGTGACCTGAACTGATTGAGAAAAAGAATGAGACCTGACTGTCTGGATTGCTTTTTGAGACTGTTGTGGCCATATATCGTCAGCCTCTCACGGGCCTGAGCTTCAGAAAGACCGGATCGGGAGGATTCCGCACGATGTAAAATCTCTTCGGCTGTCTGCTGCCAGTAGTTTCCCGGGATCTGCAAAAAAAAATCCTTTCAGGTTTCGGGTGCATAGCTCTGGTGCCTGTATCGGCAGCGTGCTGCGCTTTGCTTTGAAATTCTTGCCTTTTGTCCCAAGTATACTACGATAGCGGCAATTTGAGAGAGATCTGTGCCGGATTCAGACGAAAATCCAAAGCGGCTCAGTTTGTCTGAACAGCGGCAAGAGGTTCTTAAGCAGGAAGCTGCTCTGCATCAAGCTGCCCGCATGTGCAGAAGGTGGCGGCGGACCGGTTTTGGTTTGCGACGTTTTCGGTCATGGATCACCTTCCGGTGTTTCTGCGAAGAGCGTCACGATACAGTTTCGTCCATTTGCTTTTGCCATGTACAACGCTTTGTCCGCACGCTGAACGACGCTCTCGATGCTTGACTCTTCCGGCTTGCTCCGCAGCTCGGCGATGCCGACGCTGATCGTAATGCCGAACGGATCTGTCTCCAGGCGTCTGGCGGCGACACTTTCGCGGATGCGTTCGGCCATGGGCAGGGCCTGTTGGGCGCTGGTCTGAGGGAGCAGGATGACGAACTCGTCGCCACCGTAACGCGCCAGCACGTCAACCTCGCGGATATGGGAGGCCGCCACTTGCGAAATCCATGCCAGCGCCTCGTCGCCAACCATATGTCCGAGGGTATCGTTGATCTGTTTCAAGCCATCCACATCGAACATGAGGATGGTCAGCGGTCGCGGATAGCGGACGGCAGCGGCGAATTCGCGGGCGGCGAGTTCGAAAAAAAAGCGACGGTTGAACAGGCCGGTCAAGCCGTCAGTATTCGCCAGCAGTTGTTCGCGCGTCAGCGACTGCTGGAGTTCACGGTTGGTGATTTCAAAAGCATCCTTGGCGCTGCGCAATTCATCTTCGGTCTGCTTGCGCATAGTGATATTACTCACCACAACGCGGTATACCGGCTCGCCTTCGGCATCCTTCGCGGCGGTAGCCTTCAGATCCCCCCAGAATACTGTCCCGTCATTTTTCACCATTTGCAGTTCGCAAATCTTCGGCGCACCGGCTTGCCCTGAGCTTGCCGAATGGGTTTCAAAAAGCTTCTTGCGGAACAGGTAGTAGATGTCCTGGTCTTCAGGGATGATAAGACTGCTGAACGGCTGCCCGATAAGGGCGCTGCATGCGACGCCAAGCAGCTCGGCACCGGTCAGATTGGCTTCCAGAATCAGCCCCTTTTCGCTGACGGTGAAATATCCAACCGGAGCCAGATCATACAGGTCGAAATACCGTGCTTTCGAGGCCTCCAGTTCCGCCTGTATGAGGCGCAGCTCATCGTTCTGAATTTCCAGTTCAATCTGGTGTACCTGCAGTTCATGGATCAAGCGATGCAGCTCATCAGGCAACAACGCCGGCCGGCTTTCAGTTTCCTTTGCCCGCGCTATTTCCTCTGCCCTGCGACGAAGAAAGCGCATCTTGTCTGAACGGTTTTCTTTTTCAGGCATGAGTCTGCTCCCTGAGGATTTGGCACTTGACAGGATTCTGTCGGATTGGGCCAAAATCCATGATTTTGGTGTCTGCTTTGCCCTAACAATCAATACATAAGCTTCTCAGGAGGTCTAATTTTCAAAAACATTGAAAGTCCAACGGGCTCCATAAGGTAGTGAATATCAGGCTACGCATTGGCGAAGCTGACCGGGCTTACAACGGATTGAAGTCCGGTCGTTTCCCACAAGGGAGACGTGCCGGGCATAAGAAACCTCGCTCCTAAGACCCCAGAACCTTCTTAACCTGGCCTATCTTTTGCTGAACTTTGCCGGCAATTTTTTCGGCTGTGCCTTTGGCCTCTAACGTGGGATTACTGGTTATTTCCCCGGCCACTTCCTTTATCTTCCCTTTTGCTTCGTGAAATGTGCCTTTCACTTTGTCCTTCATGCTTGATTTCATGATACTTCCTCCTTTTGGGATTTCGATTTGACTGCCGGCACTTCAGCCGCTGTTAACGCCGGAATGAAAGTGCCGCATGAGACGCCTTACTTGCTCTCTTCCATCTTCAAGAGGCTGTTCACGGACCTCACGCCGCTGATTTCCCTGGTCTTTGCCACCAGCCGCTCTTCGGTCGCTCTGTTATTCACAAACCCCTGGAGCACAACATCTCCCTGAGTTGTCGTCACGTCGATCTTGAAATACTGAGCATCCGGGTCTTTAATAATTATCGCATTGACTTCGGTGGTAATCACGGCGTCGTCGATATATTCGCCTAACAGGCTGCTGAAAAACTCTTGATGCAAAATGCACTGCCAAAAACGACTCTCTCAGAGGCTCAAGAATCGAAAAACTCGGGTCAATCCATGTCAGAACATCCCCCGAAATTGACCCTGCTGAGCCGCAGAGGGACT
>DATIKF010000272.1:0-3613 GCA_035477855.1 Dissulfurispiraceae bacterium | reverse complement strand
GTCGCCGGGCTGTCCCCTTGGGGGCGGCGGTGGCGGCGCCTGAGCATACAATACTCCTGCCGCAATTATCAAAACGGCAACCAGGGCCGCTTTTTTCAACAAAGGTCGCTTCATAGATTACTTTTTTATTAAAACAAACCCCATTACTCTTTGTTCTTTACTCTTTGCTCTTTGTTCTTTATCCTTTAACCTTTAACCTTTACACTTTGTACTTTATCCTTTTTTCTTTTTTCTTTTTTCTTTCTTCTTTTTTCTTTCTTCTTTTTTCTTTTTTCTTTATCCTTTGTTCTTTTTTCTTTCTAACCTACCTCACCATCACCCGCCGTGCCACCGATGTGTTTTCGCCGGTGATGCGTACGATATAAACTCCTTGTTGCAGGCCCAGGAGCACCTGCATGCTTGTAACGCCCCCCGGGAGCCTTTTGGCAAGCACCACGCGGCCGCTCAGGTCGATTACCTGCATCTGACGGTCGTTGTTTTCCTCCCGTGCAAAGTTCAGGTACAACACCTGGTTGTAAACATATATTGCGGTGGAGGCGTCGGGTACGTTGCCCACGCTTGTCGGCTGGGTATAGCTCAATACGAACCGCCCGGGGTGGTCGCCCTGGGTGGCATGGAAGCTAAATGCCGGGTTGCTGCTCAGGTTTTGCACCACGCCGGTGGTAAGGTCTCTGATGAATACATCGCCGCCCGTGGCAAAAGCGCCCAGGGTTGATTGCAGCGACAAGGTATATTGCCCTGTTGACGGTGCCCGCAGGCCAATGGTAAACTCCGAATCGGTGCGCACCTGCGGCACGCTGTTCACGTCGAGCTGCACCTGATTGGCCGACAACGAAAACAGCTGGGGCACCGCCGGGTTGAAGCTGAACATCTTGATGGCATCGCTTCTGTCGCGCTCCCACTCACTTTCAGGAATAAGCCGCAAAGTGGTCTCATCGAAAAAACCGCCTTGCGACAAGCGCAGCACCAGGTTTTCGACAACCGGGGCGTTTTTGAAAACGCCACCATGCCTGCGCATGGTGTTGGTGAACTTGAAACTATCCGTGGCGGCTGCTATAACAAAGAAACCCTGGTTGGGGGCTATGAGGGCGCCAGGCGACCTGCCGTCAACGGGTACGTAGCCCTCTCCGCCGGATTTTAGTGGGTCGTAAACATAGGCAAAATCGTCAATAAAAGGCGTGCGGGTAGCACTGTTCCAGTCTATGGAGCTTGGGTAGGGGTTGCCCAACAGGTTGGCTCCACGGTGGGCGCCGGTATTTAGGCGGGTCAGGGGCACAGTTATGTCGCCTGCATTTAGCGGACCCAGGAAAGGCAGGGTGCGGTCAGCCCCCTGAAACGACACCAGATAGCCTCTTCCGGGTAAAAAGTGGCTAAGTTCGTTTGCCGTTACTTTTTGATTAAGCCAGGTGGAGGCGGCTTCGGACCATGCGTAAAAGTCGAATCCGGTACCATCGATATATGTCCCGCCGGGTGTCCATGGGTCAACAATATCTTGCACTTCGACAGGCGACGAAATTAACCGCCAGCGCTCGCTGCCAGTAAAAAGCCTTCGCATGGTAGCATGTATGCCAATGGTGGCATGCGTTAGCGATGATCCGCTGAGCAGTATCAGGCCCTCTTCTCCGAAATAATTACTCAGTACGCCGGCTACGCTAAGATGTACCCCGCTGCCCACGGTCAGCGTCCGACCGCTGGTAATGGTCAGATTGCCACCGACCGTTACCGGGCCCCCATGGATACTAATGGCTCTGATAATGCTTACGGTCGAGCCTAGGGAAGTGGTCAGTCCGTTTGCGCCCAAATTCAGGTGGCTGCCAAGCTGGGCGCTTGTGCCGGTAATCTGCCAGACTCCGGATGTCCCCTGCGACATGGTGCCGGTACCCCTGATGCCGTTGCGAAAGGTCTTGGCTCCGGCACCCGCCCAGGTAAAACTCGAATTGGCTTCTATAATACCGTTGATCACCGTTGGAAGGGCTCCTCCGGGACTGTCTAACGTTATGGAGGTTATGCGGAAAACGGGTATAGTGGCCACGTCCACATGGGGGAAAAAGGTAACACCATTAGCAGAAAAAGCTCCGGCGTGTGTATATTCAAGGATGGAAGCATTTTGAAAAACGATGTTGGCCGAATGAATAACAGCCCCTGCTCCTGTAAGTCCGGTTCTGGCAACCCTAAGAATGGCCCCAGGGCTGACAACGCAAACTGCACCTGAAGCAAAAACCGGAGCGGGCGATGCGTTAAAGGTGAAAACACCGCCGGTCTGAATTACCACATCGTTGTCGGCGCCATTGGCAATGTTAAGAGTGCCTGCGGAATGGACCAGGGTGGCGCGGTCCTGGATTACTACCTGATCTATCGTTACTGCAGCGTCAATGGTAACCGTATGATCTGCCTGAATGGTTATTATATGGTCGTGGTAGTTGGGTGGCCGTGTTGCGGATGCAAAGGTAATGCCATCGGCTGATGCCTGCCAGGTTGTTGCAGCGCTCCACAGGCCATTTGCTATTGACCTGAAAAAGTTTGGCGGATAGGTCACATGTCCGCTCAAAGCCACGGTTCGGTTTGTTGCGCCGGCCGAGGAAAGGGTGATATCTCCCGAATAGTTTCCACCGGCCAACCCTGCCCGGAGCCGTACGAAAACAGGAGTGGGCGGTACTGTCCCATTTCCCGGGGTGAGGCTTAGCGAGGTGGTAAAAGGGCCGCCCGAGGTGAGGGAAATCTCGAAATTGAGAGGAGCAGCAATGGTTATACTATCCGTGAGGTTGCTTCCGCTTGCCGTAAAACGCTGCTCGGGCGAAGGCCCTCCGCCTATGACGTACGAAAACCCGCTCAGGGCAGAGGGTGTGGCGGTTATCACAGGAGTTCCCAGTAAGACACCCGTAATATTTACATTGTCGATGGCAAAGCTTGGCCGGCTGCCGGCACCTGAAACCTGTCGCGATACCAGGCGTAGCTGAACCACCTCCTGATTGTCGGCAGCAGCAGGGAGCGTGATGGTGCGAGGCAGCAGGTTCTGGGGTTCTGTTCCGGAGGTTTGGGGTACAGTGTTGTTCCGGTACTCTGTGCCGGTGAGGTTGGTGAAAACTCCGGAGGTACCCACCCTGTACTGCAGGATTACCTCGTTGATGCGGGTATTTCCGCTTCCGTCATGCGGGTTACGGATGGTCATGATTTCGTAATTCACCACAATGTTTGTAAGACCGGTGGTGTTTATGGCAAGCGCCACCGAAAGGTCTAATGAGCCGCTGTTCAGAAACCCGATCTTGCCATTGTAGTTATGCACATTGCCAGAGGTTGTTGATGCGCTACTGCTCGCTGTAAGTAACCTGTCGGCAGTTGCGGTGATTACTCGAAAGATTGAATCAGGAGTCGTTGCTAAGGTCCACCCCTGCCAGCCGGCGGGGTAGGTGGTGGAGGCATGGGTCAGGGTATCGAAATTCTGCGAAAAGGGCAGTGATTGGGGCGCAGGGTTGGTTTGCCCCCAAACCCCGGACGGGAATATAGAAAGTACAAGCCAAAGGAGCGTAGCAAGGATGGGTAGCTGGTTTTTCATGGCGTATTGCTATTTTAGTTTTTTGCTGTTGATCAGGCGGATTCAATGGCACCGTAAAGG
>DATIKF010000271.1:0-9983 GCA_035477855.1 Dissulfurispiraceae bacterium | reverse complement strand
AGCGGAAGATGCGTGCGCTCCATCGGGGTGCCTGCCGTGATGCTGAAGTCAGCGCCACATGAGTTGCAACGCTACTTGCGTAGATCACCAAGTTTGAAGGCATGGCCGACCGTGCCGCACTTGTCACAAACCGGCCCATGCGGCCACCTTTTCGCAACGAGGTAAGCGATGCACTTCTCTTCGGTATCGAATTGCTTGATGAATTTCATGAGGTCCATGCTACTTGAGACATGGCCTAAAGTAAATAGTTCCGCACGTATCTACGGCCCGGCACCGCTGCAAAGCGTGTGCTCGATCGTAGTAGCCGCCCGGACACGGGCCGCCGGGAGGACTCGCGTCCGCTATCACCGGCGTTGCTGCACGCAAGCCAGGACTCAACCACCGATATCGCTCGGGTGCCGCAAGGCACAGGCCACACCCTCGCCCCTTCGTCAGAAGCCCATCCGCTTTAGCGGATAGGGAGTGTCACCCCGGCCCTGCTGTTCTAGCCCCGCCCGGCATAACACCACCGTGGGTGTGGGCCGCGCCCACATTCACGCCTTGGTGCGTCAATGTCGCACCAGTTACAGCCACCGGTGCATTTATCGTCAGACTGGGAGCCGTGATTGTAGCAGCACCATCCGAATGCAGCGATAAAGTCCCTACGGTTCGTATGGTGACAGCACCATCGGGCGCAATATGCAGCGAAGCGCGGTGGGCGCCGGCATTGGACACCGATACGTTCAAGTGAACGGCAGTCGTCCGGTTGTTCCGTATCGCCCAGAGGCCGTCGAAGTCCCTGCCAGTCAGGTCTTCATGAGCTGCAGTGGTGCCTATGCGAATGAATGTGCCGCTCGGATGAGCGACTTCGATATTCCCCTCATTGTCGATCGTGGAGTAAACGTCCGATGGATGACGATTGAGGTGGAAATTCAGTCTGTCGAAAGTCATCTGATTGATCTGTGGAAACTGGAATCCGATGACTACCGGCATCCTGAAGAAATACAGCACTGCTGCGCGGATTTCGCGCTCCGGGTGTTCTTCGATGTTCCATTTCGCATCCTCCCGCGCAACTCCGGGCTGCTCCGTGATTGGGGGCTGCACCATTGCGGCCAGACCGAAATTGGTGCCGCCGACTGGGGTGAGTACGGGGACTCCGATCATGTGCGAACCGTCGTCGAGCATGATCAGATCGACCGAGTGATCCTCGGGGTGCGTGTCCACGATCTTACCCCATCGCAGGCGCACCGATTCCATCTCGACGACATTGTCACGTAGCAGGTGCATTATTGCCTCCAGGTCTTGAGCTGCGTTCAGCGGAGAACGGCGCACCCGCTCCGAGTTTGCGTCTGATGCGCTCGATGAACCCGGTCCCGCGTTCGACGGTCAGCGTCGTGAAGTACGAATGAAACGGGGCGAAGTCGTGCTGGACGGCAACGACGTAGTACATAGAACTGAAAGTCCCTCGTCGCAGTATGATGTAATTCCCGGCACGGATTCTTTCGTTGCCTTTGATCTTGATCGTTCCGCTCTCGAACAGCACGTTGTCCTTGTTCTGTTCGACCATTATCCTGCGTCGATTGTCAATCCATCTTTCCAATGCGCGAGACTGTCTGTCGAATTCTTCCCTCGGCCGGCCGGGAAGGGCTGACAGCCGTGGATCAGCATCATCAATAAGTTCGGTTTGCCCATACATGGTTCGCAGACCGTATAATTCAAACAGGCTGTTGGGATGCTCTTTGAGGTTGACGGTATCCCTGTCTTCCATGCTTATGGCCCACAGTTTCTGCACAATCGGAGTGATCATATCGTATCTGGGCGCACGCAGCCAATAGAAGTTTGCAACGTGCGCGTCCGTGCGCGACAATTGCATACTGACTACATCTTCAGCATCGACTGGTATCACGGGGGGCATGACGGCGCCGTCCTCTGCCGCGATCAATGTCCCGTCGATGTCCAGTGTCGGCCTGACTCGATATACACCAAATACCCCATCCTCGCGGTCTTCGATGAAGAGTTCGTTCCAGATGCCGACGTCACCGTATATTCGCATCAGGTCATATATGGTGCCCTCCTGGTTCTGCGGGCCGGTGACGCTCGTTACTCCACGCCTGACCGTTACGTCAGGGCGAACCATGATCGGAAGCCCCTGTGGCACATGGGAAGCCGGTGGAAACATCTTCGACATGAACTCATTGAGTATTTTGTCAATCACTTGCCGCACAAACTCGCCTGGTGGCAAAGCAGATTGAAAACCGACGCCAAATCTCAGGAACAGTCTGAACTGGGTCAACAACTCCTGACCCAGAACATACGCCGGAAGGTGAATGATCTGCAATATCTGCCACAGCTTGCCGTAGTCCTGCCCGGTTATTGTGACTGTGCGCATCGGCCTGCCATCGGCCCCCATCGCTTCGGTGCGTTGTATGCTCGATATGAATCCCCGCATGACTATGGGTACGATTCCGGTATCAGGCATGCGCTCACCGCCATGCATACGAATCTCGACCACATCCATCGGCTCCAGGATACCGTACAGCGTCTCGAAGCCGGTGTCCTCCTGGAAGTGCGGTTGATCGACGAAGGTCAGGGAGAATGCGCCAGCGGGTTCGCGCACCGACTTCGTGGTGGTTATCGAACCACCATCGGACAGGAAGCCAGTGAGGTCCAGCACCCTGTCGATCCCGGTGAAGCGTTCGGCCAGAACCCTGCGCCCATCGGTCGTGCGGCCGATGGTGCGGAAGACCCGCAGTTGTACGCGCGGGGAGCGAACTGAAATTTCCCAGTTGTTCATCGTGGATCCGGCACTTGTATGCGAGAAGGCTGAAGCACCACTCTACCGTACTCCCTGCCGCTCGAATCTGTCGCCTTGAGTTCCCCTGTCAAGTGCACCTCTAGCGTTTGAACCCCCGGCTGCGGCCCCTGCGGTGAATGCGGCAATTCTTCGGCGTAGTACGGCCGATTACGATGAACCTTTGCCAGATATTCGGGGTTCCAGTTTCTCCTGTCCCCACCGGCATTGTATGCGAGAATTGCTTCGTAGTAACTGCCAAATCTTCTGCGCAAATGTAACAGGTATTTTTGCTGCATGATTGCGGCATGCACTGGGTTCTCGGGGTCCATGTCACGGCCGAGCTTCTGCTCCATGTACTCCCACGTTCTCGGCATGAATTGTGTCAGCCCGCGTTCTCCAGCGGCACCTACAGCACTCGGATTCCAGCTGGACTCCACAAATGCCTGGGCTTCCGCTGTCCCTGGCGGGGCGCCTATCAAACGATCGGTCGCTTCCATGATGCGACGTACCTCCAGCGCACGCTCGCCGCCGCCCAACCTGCTGTGTTGCAGGCGTTCGCGTGCATTCATCCCGCCACCTTGGCCGCCACCTTGGCGTTGCAGCCCGCGCCTATTCTGCTCCAGGCGATATGCGTCTGGATGTGGTTCGATACCAAGGAATTCGCCAAATCTCCTGCCGAGATTACCGGCACCTTCTACAATCGGTCTGTTTGCTTGCGCAACGGCTTGGTCAGCTCTCTCGGCGAGATATCCGGCGGCGCCTGCAACGGTTTGGCCAGGTTGTTCTATCAGTTTACCTACAACTTCGCTCGCACTGACGACGCTATTGCGCAGAGCATTCAATGAGGGAATCAGGTTCCCAGCTATTTCCGTGTACAGATTCTGCAATGCAACCCTGGATTCTCGGGTCTCATATCCCAGGGTTCCTTGCTGCGGAGCGAACGCCATCTGCCTGATCTCTGCGTCGGTTTTAGTTGGATCGCCGACTGCTTCCACCAACCGGATCAGATTGGGTATCTGAACCTCCATCGGATCTATCCCGATGCGTTCCAGCCTTCTATGTACGTCACCGATGTCCGCGGGATCCGCCTGGAGCAAAGCCGCCGCCTGCCTATGCCCAGTACCGAAAAACCTGGCTGCTGCGTCTATTTTCAAACCGAACGGCACGCCGGCGTGAGTATCACGCAACTGTTGCAGAACAAGCTGGGCCAGTGGCTTATCCGCCATTGGGCCGGTGGCCGCAGCCAGCGGCGCCAATCCGACGCCCTCCCTGAACCGACTCAAATCGCGTACCGTCCCAAATGCACCACCTTCCTGCAACATCATCGTCTGCACAGGATCGAGTCCAAGCATGCCGCCCAGCCTGAACATGAAGGCCTGTCCGGGTTCACCAACATGGCCACCACGCATGATCGCCTGATTCACCTGTCCCAGCAACGCGCCAGCTCCAGCCGCGCCGAGGCCCGGCAAGCGCAGATTCATCAATCCGGTCGCCTGAGCGAGGAACCCTTCGACGTTGGGCCGCGCCAATCCGACCGGTGTCTGCTGATCCATGAAGTTCACGATCGCATCAAGCATCTTCTGCATGTGCGGGAACTGCCCGACCTGCCCCATCGCGGTGGCTATATATATAGCCAGCCTTCTCTGATCCCTGTCGTCGTCCGTGACTCCCCTGAATTGCGCCTGAGCGAAGAATCTGGTCGCCGCCAGCGGGTCGAGACCATAGGCCCTGGCAAATCCACCGGCAACCTGAACCTGCTGGTCGAGAATGCGTGATTGCGCACCATAGATGCCAGATATCCTCGTGAATTCGACAGCCATCTGCTGGGCTGCGGCAAACGTCAGGTCAAGGCCTGTAGCAGTAGCCCGTATGCTGTTCTTCAGATGGTCGAACGATACGCCCACATCACCTAGTGAGCGCTTGAGCGTGTCATAAGCTATCAATTCATCCTGTACTGGCGAAACCTGGCCGAGCACATTTCCAATACCCACTGCCGCACCGGCGCCGACAAGGCCACCGGCCAGCACACCCAGGGGGCCACCCACCTTACCCAAGAGGGCGCCAGCGCCTCTACCGAACAGACGGCCCATCTGACCGCCGATGGTGCCGCCTATCTGGCCACCAATATACCCAGGCATTCCACCGAGGATGCCCATGCCAAGCGGCGCCATTGCTCCCGGCCCAGCGGGGCTGGCGGGGCCGGGCGGGCGTGGGGGTGGTGGTGGGCCGCGCATATCTGGCATGCCGGGCATGCCGGGGAATTGCATGCCCGGCATAAGCATGCCGCCGCCACCGCGCACGCCAGGCATGCCCGGCATACCGGGGAATTGCGGGACACCCTGCGCAGCAACGCCGGGTGCGGCAGTGCCATGAGCAGCGACGCCGGGAGCGGCACCTCCAGGCACCGTTGTGCCGCGGGCAGTAGTCTTGGATATCCGATCGAGCTGGTCAGCCAGTTCGCGGGCGCGATCCACTTGCTCTTTACTGACCAGCGATAAAGGCCGGCGGTTGATCTCTTCAACCTTGGCTACCAACGCCTCGATCTTCTTGTGCAGCTCTGTGATAGCTGCATCGGAAACTCTGGCAGTGATTGGGATTTCTATACCAGCCATTAGAGCACCTTTTCCCAATCATCGGGTGAATTTTCGAGCTGCCTCAGTTTATCCTGAAGATCGACCGGTTCACCCTCGAACTCCTCCTTGCTGGGGTTGTCGGCATAGTAATGCCTGTAATACTCGCGCTCGATCTCCTCTATCGTCATGTCCAGGAAACCCGGATCATTGGGTGGCAACGAGTATTTGCGACGATACCAGAATTCAAGGGTTGTCGATTCCAGCTTCCCGATTCTTTTGCTTTCCGCCGTCCTTGTCCTGTCGAAAGGATAACTCCTTTTCGCGCAGGGCGGTAAATACTTTCAATATGCGCGGGAATGTGTCATCGTCCAGCGGATCCAGCTTATCCAGATCCATATCCCAACCGTCCGGCGCCTCCACCGTCAGCACACGCAAGGTAGCTATGATGTCGGCAATGAATTCCAGGTTCCTGGATGGGGTTTCCACCCCGTCGGTCAGCTTCGAGAATTCGACACCGATCTTGATGTGATCGCGCATGGCGCGACGCGCGAAAGTGAATGTGCCAATCCCTTCGACCTCGACCTGAAAAGTTGTGCGCATTTAGATTTCCTCAAACAGCACGACTGGAAACATCCAGTGCATTAAACATCCCTGTCTGGACAACGATCGCATGCCGGGTTATCTCGATCGACCCGGATGCATAACTGCAACCGCGGTATTTGCGCAGCAGCACTCCGTCGTCCCCGCTGTAGACCTCGATATCGAACACCAGGCCGGCCAGCATCCCATCGCCGTTTTCCGGCACCACGCCAGCTTCAAGCATGGCGCCGCGCAGCAACATCATGGCAGTGACGCGCAACGAATGTCGAGCCATCGTTGGCACGTACTCAATGACGTGAATGTCACCGATACCCGATGCTGGTTCCGGCGCATATTCGTCCATCAGACTGACGTTCTGCAACATGCCGATCTGCTTGCCACCAAACACGACCAGCAGCCTGTTGGCACTGCGAACGTGCACATTCTGCCGCGTAATCAAACCTTGTGCCATTGCTCTCTCCAATGATTGTTACGCCGCCGCCGCACCACGGAACGGCACTGCGAAGATCGTGATCGGGATGAAGTTCACGGGTATCGCCGGCGATGCCTGGAACTCGACTCGCAAGACGTCGCCCTCGATCGATGCGCGGATGTTCCTGAACGGCGGCGATGCTGCATCGCCGACGAGAACTCCAACCCCCTGCGGTTCCGGGATCGACAGTTCCCGCAGCACGGATTCCGTCATGCTGATCGCACGGGAAATCGCGATGGGTGAAGCGCGCTCGCCCTTCAGGGCAGTCAGTGCATTGCGCACATTGCGCGCCGTGAAATCGACCGCGACGCCGGTGGACACCTCCACCCGGTTGAAGTTATCGTTGATCAACCAGGTCGTGATAGACCTGACAACGCGGTAACCGGTCGGGGTACTCTCTACCGCGAACACCCCGCCATTGATCAACAGGTCTGTGTCGGTGGGGTTGCGCAGATGCCGCTCCAGACCGCGCACCTTGATCGACCGATTCGTCAGCGGCGTGCCGGGGTTGACCCCCGAGAACGCGCCAGCCAGAAGTGCTGCCAGAATGAATGCCGGGCGCAACACCAGTTTGCCGGTGATTTCGTCGAAGTCCCAGAAGCCCAGATGTACCAGCGAAGTCCTGTCGCTGTTGAGGGCTCTGGCGGCAGCGATCGCTGCAGCATCGGTGACCCCGGTTCCCATGCCGACTATGCCGCGGCGCTCCTTCCTGCCGACGTTCGACATGAACGCGCAATGCGCATCGTTCATGGCGTGAATGGCCGGGTCAGCCGAGAGCGGGACGACCCACTGCACATCCTCGGCCTGCAGCGCCGTGTAGGCGTCGCTCCAGTGCGTCATGTTCACCACACCGTCGCTACCACCGGACAGGAAGGTGCGGGCCAGTGGGGCGGGCGGTGTGCCCACACCAGCAACCCTGACCGCGTTCACCAGGCCCTCGCCGTGGCCATTGAACCAGTCAGCCACAGCCTGCGTATTGGCGCTGGCGATGAAATCGGCGGTGCGGACATCGGCCGCACTCACATGGTCGAGTCCCATGAGAGCCGGGGTGTTATCGTTTCCATCCAAAACGGATGCCCTGAAATCCGGCACCGAGTTGATCTGATCGACCAGTTGACGCACGTTCCTGGCGATGTTCAGATCGATGGTTCTGACCACCGTGCCGGCCGGCGCGTGCAGCGTCACGGCGGTATCGGTAACCGTCATCGTTGCAGTGAGTTGCGCGCCGCTGTGACGTATGGTGAATGCTCTGCGCCCGATGTTGTCGGCCGTGAATAGCTCACGGTCGAGCTGAGTCGTCAGGCGCAGCCCAGACACCGACCCGGGTTCGACCTTCACGCTGATCTGATTGGTGTAGATTCCGAAGTCGGTGGATTCCAGGTTGATCGTCGTGGCTCCTGCCGCATTGCGCAAAGCCAGGGTCGAGCGCACCGCCGGATTCACCCGCATGGCAATGACCATGGCCGGACCACCGGTCTGCGCGCTCGGGTCGAAGGCCCGCAGTACGGCTGTCAGCAGCTCGCCTTCGCGCAGCGTGGCCCGAGCCTCACTGGGTGAACCAAAACGCAGGGCCTTGTTCGGCTCGCCGCCAGCCGAGCGGCCGACGATTGCGAGGACATTTCCGACCGAGATCCCCTGATCCGCCATCGCGGTATCGTCGATCGTGGACATGACCGCCGGGGAAACCCACAGCCGGCCGGCGAAGAATACTGACATGGTTCGCTCCTTTGATCAGTTTTTCAAGCCGGACGGTGCAGGAACTGCTGGAACCGACTCAGATATGCGCTGTTCGTGTCGTGCGTCCGACCTTCGGCTTTTTCGACACTGTGAAACGCGGCCAGCAGCTCGACGCGCTTGTCGGTATTCGACAAGGCAAGGCAGAAATCTTCAAGACTGATGAACGTTTCTGTTTGCACAGCCACTTCAGATACAGGATCACTTTTTGCCATAGCAGTACCTCACAGGAAAATTTGCGTGGAAACAACATCGCGCAACACAGTCGGCCTGCCGCCGAACACCGCGACAGGGGCGTTGCATGAGAACGTGCCGACCGTCATGTGCATTGGTGAAGACCATTTTTCAAAATCGTCGGAATCCTGCTGCTGGAACTCCACCTGCACCATACCATAACTCTCGAACACCGGCAGATTGGCCACGATGATCCGGCGGATGGCCATGCGCAAGGCGATGCGTTCATCGGGATTTTGAGTCCATCCGGTTATCGTAAGTTGCACGTTTGCGCGCCAGCCGTCGAAATTCGGCACACCTGCGACGTCCGATGCGATCGATTCCCCGATCGCGCGCACCGCCGAAGACTCTGATTGCAGAAACACGGTGACGATCGGCAGCCTCGTGTCCTCGAATACTGGCGGTGCCACGAGCACGGGAACGGTCTTGTTGCCAGGACTTAGAGTCTTTCTTGCAACTTCGACCTGCAAGCCATAATCCAACCTGTCGCGCACGAACTGCAACACGTCTACTGTTATGTCGTCGAACGTGGCCTCTGGCGTTACTGACACGGTGGCCGACTCCAGCCAAGTAGCTCCGACCAGGTAGAATGCCCGGTAGAAAAAAGGGGTTCCGTTGACCAACCCCCTTGCATCCACTACAGTGGTATCGGTTCCGTCATGCACGAGCCAGGCACCAGGCGTATTTTGCCCGGCAAAGGCGTCAGTGCCAAGACGCAGCACACGCCAACGCTCGGCGGCATCTGGTGGTTGCAGGTGCAGCATTACGGCATTGCCGACTGCCATTGCGGTTGCCAATATAATCATGACGTGCTTTCTGAGGAAAATATCATGCAAACTGAACAGGAATTGCGGCGGCTTGTGGACGGGGAATTGGCCAGACACATTGCCGTTCGTGTCGAAGCCGTTGCAGCACAGACGGCACAGACGTGGATCGCACAGGTTCGCGCAGCCAGGCTGTGGTCGGTGGAGAAAACGGAGTACGTGGAATCCATAGACTACAAAATGCTGGATGACACCTCGGCCGTAGTTCGTTCCACGTACCATAAAGCCTCTGAAATCGAGACTGGAAGGCCCCCGCGTGACTTGAAGAGAATGCTGGATACTTCACTGAAAGTTCGCAGAAGCAAGACTGGAAGACGTTATCTGTATATCCCATTTATCCACAGCGTCGAGTCTCTTCCTGCGAATGTGTTGACTGCGGCTATGTCGCTGAGTCCGTCGCGAATAAAAAGGGGTCTCGATCAGCGCATAACCGGGACTGGTGCCTGGGACACAAAGACTCGTGCACCGCTCATGGTTGATCAACGTCGATATGCGTGGGGTGGCCGCCTGGGCGGTGATTTTGGTGATAAGCACAAAGGAATGTATCGCTTTGAGTCGCAAGCCAGGGGCAAAGTTCGCGGCAGCACGTATCTGACCTTCCGTACGATGGCCGAAGGGCAAAGGGGGTGGGTGGTGCCGGCGCAGCCAGGTCTCTACATTGCCAAGGCTGTCATCGAGCAGATGCACGCTGCAGTGCGCACCGGTTGATCGAGGTGGCTATGGCTGGCGCTTCCAACCGGGATTCAGCAACTGGATAAACGGATTATCCAGAC
>DATIKF010000270.1:0-3649 GCA_035477855.1 Dissulfurispiraceae bacterium | reverse complement strand
GGAACGTCTGGCAGCAGCTGGTGTGGCCCCATCCGTTGGACGCCGGGGCGATTCCTACGACAACGCCTTGGCAGAAACGATAATTGGACTCTATAAAATGGAGGTGATTCGTCATCTGTGGCCATGGCGGACAATCGACATGGTAGAATACGCCACGCTGCAATGGGTCGATTGGTTCAATAGCCGCCGATTGCTTGAGTCCATCGGCGATATTGCTCCGGCGGAGCGGGAAATCGAGTATTATCGTCAGATGCAGGAGTCGACCGTTGTGGTCTGACTCAAACAAATCGCTCTCCGGAATACCCGGGGGATTCATTCCACACACTGTGCGCAGAATATTGACTCAAATCAAGTACTCCTTTTCCGGAATTCCGTACACTAAAATTGTGCGATGAAGCAACGCCCCGTTCAGGGCAGAGGAACACAGAAAAAAGATTTAAGGAGGATACGGTCGTGAAAGTAAAGAGAAATATCATAGAGATTAACGAGGAATTATGCGACGGTTGCGGGCAGTGCATACTGGACTGCGCCGAAGGAGCGCTGAAGATTGACAACGGCAAGGTAAAACTTGTCGGAGAGATTTATTGCGACGGTCTTGGTGCCTGTCTGAAGGGCTGCCCGACCGGCGCGCTCAAGGTAATTGAGCGCGAGGCGGACGATTTCAGCGAAGAGGCAGTGCATGAGCTGCTCAAGAAGCAGGAAGAAGCAAAGAAGGCAGCAGTAGCGCCCGCGTCTCTCGGGTGTGGATGTCCCGGCACCACTATGCGGAGCTTTAGCGTACCGGCGTTGTCTCCCTGTCAGGCGGCCAACCAGTCGAAGACTTATGGCAGCGGCGCATCCGCTTTAACCCACTGGCCGATTCAGATTAAGCTGGTTCCCCCGACTGCACCGTTTCTGAAAGGGGCGGATCTGCTTGTGGCAGCCGACTGCACCGCGTTTGCGTATGGAAATTTCCATGCTGACATGCTTGCCGGCAAGGTGATGATGATCGGATGCCCGAAGCTCGACAATGCTGAAGAGTACGTCTGCAAGTTTGCCGAGATTTTCAGAAATGTCGCATTGAAGCGCGTGACAGTCGTACACATGGA
The DNA here is from genome assembly GCA_035477855.1 of Dissulfurispiraceae bacterium. GTDB lineage: Bacteria > Nitrospirota > Thermodesulfovibrionia > Thermodesulfovibrionales > Dissulfurispiraceae > JAAYUK01. Next base: position 2,561 of record DATIKF010000270.1, on the reverse strand, counting down.
GGTTCCCTGCTGCTCCAAACTGCCGGTAATTGTCATGAAGGCGCGGGAGATGGCAGGAGTGAACACGCCGGTTGAGGAAATCGTTGTCGGTGTTCAGGGAGGCATACTCCGTCGGGGAGCGCTGGCAGCCTATCCCTGATTAGTCATTCAACAGTGAGCGTTTTAGGTGCGTTTGCGCGGACACAGAAACCCCGGGCTGCACAGCAAATCCTGATGTGCGGGCTGTTGCAATTTATGAATAGAACGCCGGCTTCCAGTGCGAATTGATGAAAGGGTGACCTGTCAGTCGTGTCACCCTTTCATGTTGCGCTTAATTGCGGCGAGAAGGTATTGTTTCTTTATGCGGCCATGCAGCGTCGTTCCGTCCTCAAATTCAAGAACCGGGATGTCGAAGCGGTAAAGATCGTTCAGCTTCTCATCGGTTGTAATATCTATTTTCCTGACCTCGAGCCCGTGTTTATCCAGATAGCCGTTAAGCATCTCTTCGGCCATGTCACAGAACCAGCAGCCCTCTTTCGCATAAAATAGTATTGAAATCATATATTTCCCCGCAGAAGACCTGGAGAGTTTTCCCCAGACGATTATTATACCCGACAAAGCAGCGCGAATCTGACAAAAGCATTCCGGCGCTTTGCGCTATAATAAGACAATGACAGTCATTCCGGAGGTCTTGATGCGAATCTGTCGGCAGGCTGAAGAATTGAGAAAAATATGGGGCGCATTCCGTGCGCCGCGTGTGCTGATGACTGCGAATGAGTTCAGGGTCTTCGACCGCCTCACGAAGCCCCTGTCTGCGGAGAATCTGGCGAAACAGCTGAAAACCGATCTCCGGGCCACGACCATTCTGCTCGATGCACTGACAGGACTTGGACTTCTCAAAAAACGGTCGGAGACGTACCGGAACACTCCTGTTGCGGATGAGCTGCTGGTGCGCGGCAAACCTTATTATCAGGGTGATATCATCAGCCACGCGGCGAATCTGTGGGACAACTGGTCCGGGCTGAATGAAGTGCTCAGAACCGGCAAACCGTTTGCCTTTGCCCATGACCACGAAGCATTCATCCTCGGCATGCACAACATCGCGGTGCTGAAGGCAAAGGCGGTTGTGGATGCTATCGGCCTGCGCGGAGTTGAGACATCCATCGACATCGGCGGCGGGCCGGGAACCTATTCGATTGAGATGGCAAGGCGCGGGGTTTCAGCAACCCTGTATGACTTCCCTGAAACGATAGCCATAGCCCGGAAGGTTGCAAACAAGAGCGGAGCGAAAAACATCGCCTATCAAAAAGGCGACTTCCTGCACGGTGCCGTCAGCGGCATATTCGATCTAGCACTGGTCAGCCAGGTGCTGCATGCATATTCTATCGAGGATAATCTGGCGATGATGCAAAAAGTGAAAACCATCCTGAACCCGGGCGGCAGGATTGCGATACAGGAATTCTTCATCGAGCCGAACCGCGCATTTCCGCACTACAATGCCCTGTTTTCGGTGAACATGCTCGTCAACACCGAGGGCGGCAGATGCTATGCTGTGCCCGAAATGAAAAAGTGGTTGAAGTCTGCCGGCTTCGGAAATATCGAAAAGAAGATGCTGGGCGATTCCGTGCTGATGATTGCAGAGGTTTCCAGGTCGAAGGGAAAGAAATAATCGCATGCAGTTTTGGTTGATGAAGTCTGAACCCGCAGCGTTCTCATTTGACGCTCTCAAGGCGAAAGCCGGAAGAACAGAACACTGGGATGGTGTTCGCAACTATCAGGCGCGCAATTTTGTGCGCGAAATGCGGGTGGGTGATCTGGTGCTGTTCTATCATTCGAACTGCGAACAGCCCGCTGCTGTGGGCATTGCCGAAGTAGCGCGAGATCCCTATCCCGATTTTACGGCATGGGACCGGAGCTCGGAGCATTTCGATCCGGCATCGACACCTGAGTTTCCACGCTGGTTTATGGTAGACGTTCGATGGAAACAGGCATTCGATGAACCGGTGACATTGAGCGACATGAAAAGCATGCCTGAACTGAAGGCGATGCGGCTTCTGAAACGCGGAAACCGGCTTTCTGTCATGCCGGTGACGAATGAACAGTTTGATGCGATTGCTGCCCGGGGCATGAAAAGGCGGTTGCCGGAATAATGCCTGCAACCGCGCTGCTCCTTCTTGCCGCCTACATGTTTATCATTACCCCTTCTGGTACATTTTCTCATGACCGGTGACAACTGAAGTCATTACAACCAGTGAACCACTCCACGGGCTGAAGCCCGTGGAGTGGTTCACTGGCAGTTTCAGTCTCGAAGCCGATAGATTGATAAGTCATACGATTGCATAGATGAAGATTCAATATTTTGTCCGTGAGCTTCGTATTGAATTGAAGTGTATGAAGATTGTCTCTATGCAGAAAGCATCCCTCAATATTTGTTATTTTTTTGCCGCATCCGACTTATTCATGGGTAGCCCCAACATAGTGTGTCAGGCCGTCCTGAAAGATGACGTTGAATTTGTCGGTGGATTGGGCAGCAGATCGAGGCCGCCGCAGTGAAAGCAGATGGCGGTCCGATAGTGGGAAGG
>DATIKF010000269.1:0-14703 GCA_035477855.1 Dissulfurispiraceae bacterium | reverse complement strand
AAGTCCCTCTGCGGCTCAGCAGGGTCAATTTCGGGGGATGTTCTGACATGGATTGACCCGAGTTTTTCGATTCTTGAGCCTCTGAGAGAGTCGTTTTTGGCAGTGCATTTTGCATCAAGAGTTTTTCAGCAGCCTGTTAGTACGTCCCCCAACTCCACCATCGGCCAATCGGGGTGGATGGGGATGTGGGGGCGGTAGTTGTCGAGGACAGTGCGGGCGCCGTTGATGACTTTCTGGTAGCCCTCGATCTCCGCCACGATCTCCTTCTGCACTTCCAGCGGCGGCAGAGGGATTTGCAGTTCGCAGAACTTCGACTTTGAAATCTCCGCGAACGTCCCGCCTGTCGCCCACGCTTGCATCGTAGGCACGAGTTTGGTGAGCACCAACGCGACGTACTCCGGCACCGCCCGCGCGGGATCTTCGATCACGACATTCTTGAAACCCTGATTCGTTGCGATTGGAATCCGGTTGATTGCGATGCGTCCGACGGTCGCCCGCGTCGACACGATCACCGAGTTCACCGGAATCATTTTCGCTGAGGACTCGCGCAGACCCTTCTCCGAAATGGTCCGCTTGGTCGAAGTGATTTGGGAAATGAAGTTCGATGCAGGAAGATCAACCAGAGTCGCCCAAGGAATGCCGCCACCCCAATACTCCTCGACTTCGGATTTCGGCGTACCCCCGCTTTCGACGCGAAACAGACCACTTTCACCGAGGGACACAATCGGGAAACCATGATTGCTCGCGGCCCCCTCCCGATACCTCTCCCCGCTCAGGTTGCAGTCCCCATTAGCGGCGATCTTCTCCTTCGGCACAATCAGGCCGTGCCTGGGAGACCAACCCTCACCCTGCCTCCCAGAGGGAGAGGGTTCAACGCTTTCCCGCGCGCACAGACGGCGCAGGTACTCGGCAATCTCGGCGCGGGCCTGGGGCAGGTCGTTCTTGTCGATCTCGCGGCGCTGGGCGCCCAGGCCGAAGCCGTCGTTCTCGATCTTGAAGAAGGCGATGGTTCCGCTCTTCTTGGCCAGCGACTTGTCGAGGATGAGGATCGAAGTCTTCACGCCGGAATAGGGATTGAATACTCCCGCCGGCAGCGAGACCACGGCGACGAGACACTCCTCGACCAGCATCTTGCGCAATTGTTTGTAGGCTGTCTGGCTCTGGAAGATGATCCCCTCGGGCACGATGATGCCGGCGCGGCCGCCGGGTGTGAGGTGCTCGGCCATGTAGTCCACGAACAGCACTTCGCTGCGCTTGGACTGCACCGAAAAGCGGTTGTGCGGCTTGATGCCACCCTTCGGCGACATGAAGGGCGGGTTGGCAAGGATGACGTCGGCGTACTCGTTCCAGCGGTCCTGGCTGGTCAGCGTATCGTACTCGAAGATGTGCGGGTCGGCGAAGCCGTGCAGGTACAGGTTCACCAGCGACAGGCGCACCATGTCGGGCGAGATGTCATAGCCCTTGAAGTTCTGCGCGAGGCTGCCCTTTTCGTCCGGCGTGAGAGTGCTGTTGCCCTTGGCGTCGGTGTTGACCTTGAGGATGTGCTTGTAGGATGAGATCAGGAACCCCGCGGTGCCGCAGGCCGGATCCAGCATGGTCTCGGTCTTCTTTGGATCGATCACCGCGACGATGAAGTCGATGATGTGGCGCGGGGTGCGGAACTGCCCGGCATCGCCCTGCGAGCCGAGCACGGAGAGCAGGTACTCGAAGGCGTCGCCGAGCCGTTCGGAGTGGTCGTAGGCGAACTCGTCGATGATCTTGAGGAAGGCGCGCAGGGTCTCCGGGTCGCGGTAGGGCAGGTAGGCGTTCTTGAAGATGTCGCGGAAGAGCGGCGGGATGCCGGGGTTCTCGGGCATCTTGGCGATCGCCTCGGCGTAGAGGTTGAGCGTCTCGTAGCCGCCCAGCCCTGAGCGCATCAGCTTGGCCCAGCCGTAGCGGGCAAAGTCGCCGGCGAAGAATTTGCGCTCGCCGCCCAGCTCCTCGGCCTCGGCGTCCATGTCGTCCATAAACTTGTAGATCAGCGCGATGGTGATCTGCTCGACCTGGCTCTTGGGGTCGGGCACCTTGCCCACGAGGATGTCGCGGGCGGTGTCGATGCGGCGCTTGGTATTGGCGTCAAGCATTTTTGATTTCCGATTTTTGATTTTTGATTTGAAACTGCGGATTTGCGACCTTTGATTGCCCGGCAGTCTTAGCGGAGGAGACAAAAATAGCTGTTAACTCATCCGCCTCTTTCCACAACCCCTCAACAAGGCTGCGCTGCATCAGTTCACCGTCCATAATCAGTTCAAGCCAGAACTTGCACTCATCCGCTTCTTCTACTACGATTCCTAATTTAGCGATAAACTCCGCCTTTGAACGTCCTCGGCAAGCCGCACGATAATTAGCCCCTACAGAAGCGCCGCTGCGAATCAATTGGTTTCCCAATGCCCGGCCGGCAGCGGTCTTTGGCATGGCATCCACAAGCCGCATTACTCGTAATGCGGCTTGTTTTGTCCGTTCTTTTAGTTCTGATTCGTTCATTTCTCCTCAATCAAAAATCACACTTTCTTTTTCTTCATTAAATCAAAAATCAAAAATCATGCGAACTGGTTCAAGGAGACGTAGTCCTTGACGTACTCGGGGACGAGTGACCGGTACTTCTCCGGAACGGCCTTGAAGTCGCGGGTCGAGAACACCGGATTGGTCGCCAGGTCGGTGAACTGGCGGGTGTCGATGATGTCGCGCACCCGGCCGCTGGTGACATAGGCCTTGAAGTAGGTCTTGATGGCCGGGATGGCCGTGGCCTCTTCGGGCTTGGCGTCGGCGACGAACTTGGCGAACTCCTCTTCCAGCAGTTCGTCCCTGGATTTGAAGCCCGGGATGAGGCCGAAGACCTTCTCCAGTATCTCGCGCAGCGTCAGACGGCGGTCCACACCGGCGGCTTTGCGCAACTTGTCGAGGGTATAATACTCCTCGGGCTTGTCGAAGACCTCGCGGTTCACATAGTCGATGACGCGATCCCATTGTCCGGCCTCGACGGCTGCGGCGACCGTCTCGTTCTCGCGTACGGTGTCCTCGAATTTCTCGAAGAACATCCGGTCGATCTTCATGCCCTCGTAGCCGATGGTCTTTTCCCCGATCATCGAGAGGATGTCCGCGCCAAGATGCTCGTAGGCGCCGCCGACCACCACCGGGCCGTCGCCCCCTTGTCCCTTGGGCCTTTTGCCCTGGGGACTGGGGAGCTTCAGTACCTCGTCGTAACAGAACTCCTCCTCGAAGTACTCGCAGTTGGCGAAGAAGTCAAAGAGCTTGAAGGCGGTCTTCTGCGGTTGCGTTACGCCATCCTTGAGGCTCTCGTCGAAGAGCTGTTCGAGGAAGTTGTGTTTACGCGTGCCGCGCCCCTTGATCTGGATGAAGTCGGTCGGCGAGAAAATCGGTCGAAACAGGCCGAGATTGAGGATGTCGGTGCAATCATAGCCGGTGGTCATCATGCCCACGGTGACGCAGACACGAGCCTTGCTGGTTTTGTATGCCGGCAGGAAGTTGGCCGAACCGAGCAGGTTGTTGTTCGCAAAGTTGATAGTGAATAGCTGGGCGTCGGTGATCTGCGAGGTGACCTGCACGGCAAAATCGGACTGGTACTTGCCGGGGAACATGCGGTCGGCCATCTGGTTTAAGATCTGCGCCAGCTTGGCGGCGTGGTTCTGGCTGACCGTGAATATGATTGACTTGCCGATCTCCCCGCTGACGGGATCGCGCAGGGCGTTTTCCAGGAAGGTCTTGCAGAAGAGCTCATTCGTGGCCTTGGCAAAAAATCGTCTCTCGAACTCGCGCTGCTTGAAGGCCTCCTCCCGGTCTTCGCCTGCATCGTCGGTGAACGATACGACGAACCCCTCTTTGGAGAGCAGTTCGGTGGTGATTTCGGTGCGGGCAGCCACCACTGTGGGGTTGATCAGGTAACCTTCCTTCACGCCGTCGAGCAGGGAGTAGCGGTAGGTGGGCTGGCTGTTCTCGCAGCCGAAGGTGCGGTAGGTGTCCAGCAACAGGCGGCGCTCGGCTTCGCGCGGATCGCGGGTGGAAGGATTGGTGTTGTCAAACCGTCTGAGGTATTCGCGGGGCGTAGCGGTGAGGCCGAGTTTGTAACCGATGAAGTAGTCGAATACGGCCCGGGCGTTGCCGCCGATCGAGCGGTGCGCTTCATCCGAGATCACGAGATCGAAGTCGGTCGGCGAGAAGAGCCTCTGGTACTTGTTGTTGAAGAGCAGGGACTGCACCGTGGTGACAACGATTTCCGCCCGCCGCCAGTCATCGCGGTTCTCCTTGTAGATCACCGTCTGAAAGTCGGCGGACAGGAGCGCCTTGAAGGCCTTCATGGCCTGATCCTCCAGTTCGATGCGATCCACCAGAAACAGCACGCGCCGGGCATTGCCGGAACGGAGGAAGAGCTTGATGACGGCGGCGGCGGTGAGCGTCTTGCCGGTGCCGGTGGCCATTTCAAACAGGAAGCGGTCTTTGCCGTCCTTCACGGCCCGTTGCAGGGTGTGGATTGCCTTTAATTGATAGGGGCGCAAGAAACGCAGCTTGTTCGCCTGGATGTAGCCGGGGCGCTCGGCTTCGTTGCGCCATGCCGCTTCGGATTGGTAATTCGGGCGCTGGGTCAGCACGATGTAGTCGTCGCCGACCTGGTCCTCGATAAGGCGTTGTGGGTTGGGCTTGATCTGCTGATAGCCGATCACAGAGTCCGGGGTGGGGAAGGACGTAATGAGGTAGGGGTTGCCGCGCTCCAGGTCCCAGAAGTAATGCAGGTTACCGTTGGAGAGGATGACGAACCGGCAGTTCCGGGACTTGGCGTACTTGCGGGCCTGCTCCTTGCCGACGAGCGGGTTCTTGTCCTCCGATTTGGCCTCAAGGACGATGAGCGGGAAACCTTTGGCGTCGAGCAGCAGGAAGTCGATGAAGCCTTTACTCGTCTTCTCGAAGTTCTCGCCGAGCGCTTCCAGATCGGATGATTTGATCGTCACGCTGGGCTCAAGGCTGATGTTGGCGGGCGCGTTTCCTTCCGGAAAGAAGCGCCAGCCAGCCGCTTCTATCAGCTTGTTGATCTTGATACGGGCTGTGGCTTCTTTATCGGACACTCAGGTTCCCCGATGACGGGCATATCCGGATATTATAAACATCGCCTGCATGCATTGCTGTCAATAGTTTCGGAACTCATTGCTTTTCTGCTGGAAACGATCCGGCTTCCCCAAAAAAAACCATAGCTCTTCCCTGGCGGTCAATCGGCATTTACTATTTGTTTTCATGTGCGTCAATTATGCCCCATATCAACATTCAATATCCATATTGATTGCAACAGCTCCAATCAGGCTGTGCCCGCTTTGCACACGCTGCTGTTAATATAGAGAAAGAGCATGCAGAGGATGCGGTGGATTTGCTCCGGCATCTTTAGCGCGTGCCTACTGCTGCACCCCGGAGGCTTCTATGAACCGTCTTGCGAATGAACAATCCGCCTATCTGCGCCATGCCGCCGATCAGCCGATACACTGGTATCCGTGGAGCGATGAGCCGTTTGAACGCGCGGGGCGCGAGAACAAGCCGGTCCTGCTCAGTTCCGGGGCGGTCTGGTGCCACTGGTGCCATGTGATGGCGAAAGAGTCTTTTTATGATGCGGACGTTGCCGCATTTATCAACGAGCATTTTATCGCCGTCAAGCTGGACCGCGACGAGCAGCCTGGTATTGACCGGCGCTACCAGCAGGCGGTTGCGGTCATGGGCGGCAGCGGCGGCTGGCCGTTGACGGTTTTTCTGATGCCTGACCGGAAGCCGTTTTTCGGCGGCACCTATTTCCCTCCGGAAGACCTGGGTGGGCGGCGGGGATTCCGGTCGATACTGGAAGGGGTTCGGCGGCTCTACGGAGAAAACAGGGACGCGGCAGGCGATTTTTCGCGCCGGCTGATTGATGCGCTGAAGCCCGAACCCCCCGGCGCAGCCGAGCTGTCGCCTGCAATGCTTGCAGATGCGGAAGATGCAATGGTGCAGCAGGCCGACCCTTACGACGGCGGCTTCGGTTCGGCGCCGAAGTTTCCGCTGCCTGGGGCGATTTCATTTCTGATTGGCCGGTATGCGAGGAGCGGAAGCCCGGAAGTCGGAACCGTCGTCAGAGATACGCTTGCGAGAATGGCTCTGGGCGGAATTCATGATCATCTGCAGGGCGGCTTCCATCGGTATTCTGTGGATGCGGGCTGGAATGTCCCGCATTTTGAGAAGATGGCGGACGACAATGCCTGGCTTCTGAGGAATTATGTGGAGGCATGGGCGGTCTTCGGCGATCCGATCTTCCGGGTAACGGCTGAGGGTATTGTCAGGTTCGTGCGCGAGGTGCTCGCCCATGCCGACGGCGGCTATTCTGCAAGTCAGGACGCCGACGTTACTCCTGACGATGAAGGCGGCTATTTCACCTGGACGGCACGGCAGATGCGGAGCGTTCTTGATGTCGCGGAGTACGAGCTTCTGACGCGCTGCTATATGCGTCAGCGGGGCGCCATGCACCACGACCCTGATAAATTCGTGCTTTCCGGTTCCCGTCCCCTGGCATCTGTCGCTGAGGAACTTGGAACAGAGCTTTCTTTTGCAGAAGCCGCGTTGAGAAGCGGGATGCAGAAACTGCTCTCCGCACGGCTGAAGAGAGAAACTCCGCTGGTGGATACCGCACGGTATGCTTCGCTGAACGGCATGCTCATTACGTCACTCGTGCTCGCTGCCCGTGCCTTTGAAGACATGGAACTGCTGGAATCGGCGAAAGTGTCGCTTGAGCGCATTTTTGCGCTCCGGAAAAAAGGGGATGCGCTGTTTCATGTCGATAACGTTCCCGCGCTGCTCGATGATTATGTCTTTCTGGCGGAGGCATCACTTGCGGTGTATGAAGCAACGGCAGATGAACACTATCTGGCAGCGGCCCGTGAAGTGATGGCCCTCTGCCGGGCGCGCCTGTGGGATGCAGAGGGCGGCGGGTTTCACGATACTGACACCGCACTGCTCGGCATCCGGCTGAAGCCTTCGGACGACATGCCGCATCCGGCAGCGAATTCTGTCGCCGCGATGGTGCTGCTCAAGCTGTATCGCATTACCGATGAAGAAGCGTATCGCTCTGATGCAGAGGCGGTGTTGCGGGCATTTGTCGCACGGGCCGCAGCCATGGGACTCCATGCGGGGGCATTTTTCTATGCACTGGACATGTGGTATTCCGGAATCACGCTCACGGTCGGCGCCGGGACTGCCGGTTCGCAGGCGGCGGAATGCGTGCGCCGCCTTCTTTTCCTGACCATCCGGCATGGCGGCATGCCCGGGCCGCCTGTTCCGTGCTCTCCGGCGCGCTGCTTCGAGCCGCTGGCTGATGATACGTCGGTGCGCTCCTTTATCGCGGCTGAGTATCCGGGAATTGCGACAGGGGCATGAGCCGAACCGTCCGCTGCAAGGATACAAAGCTGGATTTCCATTTTTGCAGGGCGGGTGATAAACTATCGAGCGTGAAACATTCCTACGACAAAGCGAAAGTGCTGACGGCGCTCTATGAAATCAGCAAGCTGCTCGGCTCATCCCTGAACCTGAAGCAGAATCTGCACGGCGTTATGCGGATGCTTGCCGAGTACCTCGACATGAAGCGCGGAACGGTATCGCTGAGGAGTGACGGGGAGGTATCCATAATTGCGGCGCACGGCATGACTGCCGACGAAGTCAAGCGCGGCCGGTACCGTCTCGGGGAAGGCATCATCGGACGGGTGGCAAAGCTCGGCATTCCAATGATGGTGCCGAATGTCGGGGAAGAGCCGCTGTTTCTGAATAAAACAGGGGCGCGCAAGGAAATCAACAAGGAAAATATAGCCTTCCTGTGCGTACCGATAAAGTTCAAGACCGATGTTCTGGGCGTTCTCAGCGTCGACCGGCTTTTCGAGGGCAAGGGGTTTTCTTTTGAAGACGACATGCGGCTGCTGAAGATTATCGCGGCGCTGATTGCCCAGTCTGCCAAACTGTATAAGGACGTTGAAAAGGAACGCGAGGCTATTCTTGTCGAGAAGGAAAACCTCAGACACCAGCTGAAGGGAAAATACCGCATTGAAAACATGATCGGCCAATCGGACCGCATGCAGGAGGTGTTTGAGACGGTCCACCGCATTGCGCCCTCGCGCGCGAATATTCTTCTGCTCGGCGAAAGCGGGACCGGGAAGGAACTCGTCGCCCGGGCCGTTCATTATATGAGTCCCCGTGAAAAGGGACCGTTCATAAAATTCAACTGTGCATCAATCCCGGAAGGTCTGCTCGAGTCGGAATTGTTCGGTCATGAAAAGGGAGCTTTTACCGGTGCGATGTTTCTCAGGAAAGGCCGTTTTGAGCTGGCGGACGGGGGAACCGTTTTTCTTGATGAAGTGGGAGACCTGCCGGTCGCGCTTCAGCCGAAAATCCTTCGCGTGCTCCAGGAAAAAGAGTTTGAGCGCGTCGGCGGAGAAAAAACGATCAAGGTGGATATCCGGCTGATTGCCGCCACCAGCAGGAATCTCGAAGATCTGGTCTCCACCGGAAAGTTCAGGGAGGATCTCTATTATCGGCTGAATGTCATCCCGGTGTACCTCCCCCCGCTGCGTGAGCGCCGTGAAGACATCGGGCCGCTTGCAGAACATTTCCTGCAGAAATACAATGAGGAAAACGACCGCTCACTGGCTCTGGATGCAGCAGTGATGAACATTTTTCATGCCTATGAATGGCCCGGCAACGTCCGGGAACTCGAAAATGCCGTAGAACGCCTGGTTGTTATGGCTCGCGGAAAGACGGCAGCGGTTTCCGACCTGCCCGTTTCGATGCGTGACTCCTCCCTGAAGGCAAAGTACGGTTCGCAGCTGAAAGAGGCTCTCCCGACGGCGATAGAAGATATTGAAAAGGCCAGGATCCTCGATGCGCTCGAAAAAACCGCCTGGAATCAGGCAAAAGCCGCGCGGCTGCTCGGGATAACCTCCCGCCAGATCGGCTATAAAATGAAGAAGTACCGCATTCAGCCTGCCAGAACGCTTTCCCTGTGAACAAAGTCATCTCGATAGCGAACCAGAAGGGCGGTGTCGGGAAAACCACAACGGCACTGAACCTCTCCTCAGCACTTGCGCTCTCGAATGAAACCGTCCTGGTTATTGATTCCGATCCGCAGGGGAACCTGACCACCGGTCTCGGCATCAAACGCGACGCGGTGAAGCTCGGCCTCTATGATTTGTATTCCGGCAAGTGCGGGATTGATGACGTTCTCCGGCGCACAATAGTTCCGAATCTTTACATTATTCCGACGACGATGGATCTGTATGTTGCCGAGATTGAGCTCTTTGAACAGGCAGACCGGGAGCGTGCGCTGAAGCGGGTTCTTGATCCGCTGAAAAGCGAATTCCGCTATATATTTATTGATTGTCCGCCATCGTTCGGGCTGCTGACCCTGAATGCGCTGGTCGCTTCGCATTCAGTGCTGGTGCCGGTGCAGTGCGAGCATTTCGCGGTCGAGGGATTGAGCCTTCTCATCAAGCTGCTCTGGCGCATCCGGGGAGGATTCAACGAGACGCTCGATCTCGAAGGCATCCTCCTGACCATGCACAATCGCCACCTCTCGCTTTCACGCCAAATCGTGGATGACGTGAGGAAGGTGTTCCGGTCGAAGGTGTACGATACGATAATTCCCCGCAATGTCGTGCTGGCCGAGGCTCCCGGCCACGGGAAGCCCGCGATTCTGTACGCGCCGAACTCATCGGGAGCGCAGGGATACCTGATGCTGGCAAAAGAGATTCTGAACGACAACAGCCTGCTGTTTTAACCGGGTATCGTCATCAGCCCGGCAGTCAGGCGAAGCCGGTTCCGCGCCGCTTTTCAGCGGCATTTTTCTTGAGGCTACTCCGAAGACAAGTCGGCGACCACTTTCACCAAAGCCTTCAGACAGTCCGGGTCGAACTCTTCCCGCTCCCTCGCTTCACGCGTCAGCAGAGAAAGCGCCATATACGGCGTGTGCGAATACCGGTACGGCCGCGGCGTTGTCAATGCGTCATAGCAGTCGGTCAATGCTGAAATCCTGCCGAATGCCGTAATCTTGTTCCCCTGCAAACGCAGCGGGTACCCTGCCCCGTTCAGCTTCTCATGATGCTGCAGCACCACCAGAAGCGACTCCTTCGGAATCTCGGCGTTGCCTTCCAGCATTCTTATCCCTTCAACGGGATGCTGCTGCATCAGGCGGAACTCCTCTTCAGACAACTGCCCCTGTTTGTTGAGCACCTCGGCAGGGATGGCGCTCTTGCCGATATCGTGCAGCATCGCGCCGATGCCGAGCTTTTCGATCTGCTCCCGGGGAAGGCCGAGAGCCGCTGCAAGAGCGACGGAGAGCACAGTCACATTGATCGAATGAGTATAGGTATAAAGATCATGATTTTTGAGCGACATCAGGTCGCGGGCATCAATCTCATTATTCAGGACGGCCTCGGTCATCGCCCCGACGACGCCGGCAATCTGGTTTATTTTCTCCAGATCGGTCGGACTCGCCAGCACCTCCCGTATCATAATCTTGGAGCTTTCTTTCATGCCGATCGCCCGGCTCTTTCGCTTCACCTCCGCAGGCAGTGCAGGCGACGACAGCATTGCATCAAGATATTCCTGATACAGCGCAATATCCTCAATCCTGATAGCAAGATCCCCCTTCACGCCGAAGCCATGCGGCGGGATTGCGACCGGTTTGTCGACCGACGCCTCAACCACTTGCGTGAAGGCCATGTTGCCGACTTCGAACAGGCTGAACGTTATTCTGGAGTAAGGGATGAACAGGCTCTTGTCGACCAGAAGCGTCTTTTCGATCTGGTGGTAGTTCTGTTTTTTCCGGGAGTATGCCGAAAACGTTTTCTGCTCTTCGGACGGAGATGCTTCATCGATCTTGTGCCCCAGGTACATCTCGATGCGTGAAACATCACCCTCGACATAGACGGTCGCTATTCCGAGCTGGAGGAGGTTTTTCAGCATGGGGTCGCTAAAGTGTGTCCATTTCCGGAAAAGGTGCGAATACATCTCTCCGTCGCGGGTATAGACATCGAACGGAATGGCGAGGCCAACCAGAAGCTGGGTAATCGGAATCGCTATGCGCTCTTTTGCTGCCAGGTCGTTCATTCAGATCCTCGTCAGGGGAAATTTCCAGGCCGGCATGCGCCGGCATTTCTCGCGATATTATAAAACATTCAGGAAAGAATTAAACCCGCAATTGTCAAGGGTGTTTGCAGTATTTCCGTCACTCCCTCTGGCGTCCTGGCAAGGATGCCGGGAGTCTTTCCGCTGATTCCGCACCTGTCTGCGCCTGCATAACAAAAAAAAGCGCCACCAAGAGCTGGAATGCCGGACTGCTTTCAATGTCTATTCCGGTTTCACACCATGCAGACCCGCCGGTGAAAAACGACATTTGTCGCAGAAAATGCGACAAAAAAGTATTAAATGACATTAATGTAGCTCCACTAAAATATAATTAAACAGTGAAATCAGTGTGTTATAGCTCTGGCATGAAATTGGCATTATCAGCAATGCAGCAAAAGCCAGGCAAGGAGAGCACGATGAGTTCCCTAAAAGAAAAAGTCAGGGAGATAGAGCGGGAAGAGATACTTCGTGCCCTTCAGGAGTGCGAATGGGTTATGGCGAGAGCTTCCAGAAGGCTTGGGATAACGGAACGGATGATTGGCTACAAGATCAAAAAATACGGGATACGAAGGGAGGCTCAGGCGGAAGGCAGCACACGGGATGGCGATGTTCTCAACAGTGATTCATAAGAGCAGTCATTTTATGCCGGAAAATAACGAGGAGGACGCAATGAAAGCAATGTGGAAGAAAATGATGGTATCGGTTGCGGCAACGTTCGTATTGGGAGCAAGTAGTGCATATGCGGCAGAGGAGGCAAAGCCCGCAGCGGCAGTCCCTGAAGACAAGGTAACCGGAAGCGTTTCTCTCGGCGTATACAACCGGTACATATTCCGCGGCTATGAATTGAGCACCCACAGCGTTGTGCTTCAGCCGCAGGTGAGCGCCTCATACAAAGGCTTTTCGGCAACCATGTGGGGAAATATCGACAGCCGTCAAAAAGGTACGCAGAGCTTTTTTCCGGAGCTTACGAATGAGGGGCCGGGCAAGCGCAGCTGGAATGAAACTGACCTGACGCTGAGCTATACATTTTCGCCGATTGACAAGCTGAGCATCACCGGCGGCTTTATTTATTATGGCACCAAGTATACGAAGGAGACAGAAGAGCTCTTCCTCTCCGCCACGTATGACTGGTATGGCAAGCCGACACTTGCCGTGTACCGCGATATCCGCTCGTATCCGGGAACGTATATCAACATGTCGCTGTCTCATGCAGAGCCGATCTGCAAGATTGCGACCGGCGACATCACGCTGGACCTCGCCGCGTCGGCGGCCTACTTTATCGGTGACAGCGACTATTGGAAGACATATGACGGCGCTGCCGGCGATTATTCCGGAAAAAAATACAGCGCGTTCCATGACGGCATGCTGAAGGCCGGCTTTACGGTTCCGCTCGGCAAGGGCTTTGCAGTTTCGCCGACGGCGCAGTACACGTTCCCGCTGTCGAGCAAGGCAAAAAAAGAAGTGGACGGTGTTTCGTATAACGTGAACGGCAAGCTCGACAGCAATTTTGTCTACGGCATCGGCCTGACCTTCAGCTTCTAATCACGAATGCAAGGAATGCAATCAAGGAGGAATACCATGAAACGGTTTTTGAGTATAGTGATGGTTCTGGCACTGCTCTGCTTATCGGGCTTTGCATTGGCGGCAGATGAAAAGGCTCCGGCTCCTGCTGAAGCGGCTGCGGCGCCGATGAAGATTGATACCGGCGACACTGCCTGGATGATTGTGGCGACCGCCCTTGTCATGCTGATGACACTTCCGGGCCTTGCGCTCTTTTACGGCAGTCTGGCCAAGAAGAAAGACGTCCTGAACACCATGGCTATGTCTTTCGTGGCATTCTGCATTGTGAGCATCCTGTGGGTGATGTACGGATATACGCTCACCTTCAGCGGGGACGTCGGCGGGTTTATCGGCGATATGAGCAAGTTCATGCTGGCTGGGGTGGCCGTCAACAGCATCACCGATCTGGCAAAGACGATCCCCGAATACATCTTTATCGTTTTCCAGCTTACCTTTGCTGCAATTACGGTTGCGCTCGCAAGCGGTTCGTATATTGAGCGAATGAAGTTTTCTGCATGGGTGCTCTTCTGTGTGCTCTGGATGACCGCAGTGTACATCCCTGTTGCGCACTGGGTCTGGGGCGGCGGTTTTCTTGCGAAGCTCGGAGCGCTCGACTTTGCGGGCGGTACGGTTGTTCATATCAACGCCGGAGTTGCGGGACTGGTCGGTGCGATTGTTCTTGGAAAGCGCCGCGAAGCGAACCTGATTCCGAACAATCTTACCTTGTGCATCATCGGCGCCGGCCTGCTCTGGTTCGGCTGGTTCGGCTTTAATGCCGGTTCTGCGCTTGGCGCGAATGGTCTTGCCGGCGCTGCATTTATCAACACCAACACTGCAACGGCTGTTGCTGCGGTTGCGTGGATGATGACGGAATGGATGCATCACAAGAAGCCGACGGTTCTCGGCCTGGCTTCAGGTGCAGTAGCCGGCCTTGTGGCAATTACGCCGGCCGCAGGTTTTGTGAATATCACCGGCGCAATCGTCATCGGTGCGCTGGCCGGTGTGGTTCCGTACTTTGCCGTTGCCTATCTCAAGCCGAAGCTCGGCTATGATGATGCGCTTGATGCATTCGGCATTCACGGCATAGCAGGCACGCTCGGAGCAATTCTGACCGGTATCTTTGCGGACCCGGCTATCAACGATGCAGGCAAGGGACTCCTTTACGGCAATCCCGGCCAGCTTATGACGCAGATAATCGCATGCGGCGTTACCATAGCCTATACGGCTATCATGACTTTTATCATTTTTATGATAATCAAGGCTGTTGTCGGTCTTCGGGTCGATGTTGAGGATGAAGTTACCGGCCTCGATGATAGTCAGCACGGCGAAAAAGCTTACAATCTGAACTAGTTTCGGGGTGCCGGGAGGCGGGCTTTCCGGCACCATCTCCTGAGGAGGATTCCATGAAAAAGATAGAAGCAATCATCAAACCGTTCAAGCTCGACGAGGTGAAGGATGCACTGAACGAACTCGGCATCCAGGGAATGACTGTTACTGAGGTAAAGGGATTCGGTCGCCAGAAAGGACACGTTGAACTCTATCGCGGAGCAGAGTATGAAATCTCGTTTGTCCCGAAGGTGAAAATCGAGCTGGTCATTCCGGATGCACTTGCACCAAAAGCAGCGGCTGTCATCGTAGAGAAGGCAAAAACCGGCAAGATCGGCGACGGCAAGGTGTTCGTCTACGATGTGGCGCAGGCCATACGAATCAGAACCGGCGAAGAGGGAGACTCCGCACTGTAAGCGGTCATTCCATGGCCTTATCGCGGGGAGGCATGATGCCTCCCCTTTTTTATGGTGTGCGGCAGCTCACCACCACAGCTTATAAGCGGACTAACAGGCTGCTGAAAAACTCTTGATGCAAAATGCACTGCCAAAAACGACTCTCTCAGAGGCTCAAGAATCGAAAAACTCGGGTCAATCCATGTCAGAACATCCCCCGAAATTGACCCTGCTGAGCCGCAGAGGGACT
>DATIKF010000268.1:0-2688 GCA_035477855.1 Dissulfurispiraceae bacterium | reverse complement strand
ATGCTGTTTTCGTACATGCGCTGTGTTTTTGCGCTGATGCGGCTGTAAGTGTTGCGGAGCTTTGCTACTGCGAGCGGCCAGGGCACGGCTGCCTTAATGTCGAAAAATCTGTTTTCCCGTATTTGCACGCGGCGCTTTGCCTGCACATCTTCGGCTTCGGCGGCGCGGGGGCTGACGGATTCGATGTATTTCACGCCTTCGGTCTGATAGCTGATGTACCAGTTTGTGGAGTAGTACATGAGCTGTGTGCAGCGCGGGCAGTGTTTGTTCTGCTTGCCGGGCTTCGGTTCGTTGTGCCGGTATCCGCAGGCGCGGCAGCGCTCTATCTTGTATCTGGCCATGCTATCTTCTTTCTGCGCGGGTGCGCGGTTTTCTTTGCGGCGCGGAGCTTGATGGTGTGCGCGGCAACGTCTGCTCCGATGGCCGTCTGCTCTGGGCTGGCAATCAGGTCAGCGTCGTCTCCATCATTGACCTGCTATCCTCGGGACCGCGGACGGGAGAGACCGCCGAAGAGGTCGAAATGAAGATGCAGCGGGCACGCTCTCCGCAGGCCCAGCCACGCCGAACCGGCGGCTGGGTGAGCAGGTGGTAGCCCCGGCATGCCCGTTAAATGGCGCCTCGCGCTCCGAGTGCCAATAGATACAGTATATACTGGTTGATGGACACACCTTCTCGGGCAGCGCCGCCGCGCAAAGTGGCCGCCAGAGAGTACGGTACTCTAATCGTGATTCTCGTTGACACTGGTGCCGCTTGTGGCACATTTTTTGCTGTCATCATTGCGTCTCCTTTCATCGCTTCATGCTATCATTATATACGACGCCTTCGGCAATGTCAAATAATTTATAAGTCGTTGAAAACTAAGTAAAAATAACTCTTGACATGGTCTGCTAAAAATGCAATAATAGATCAGCAATTAACCAATCCCGCACTCGGATGAGGAGCCGGGCAAGGAGGAGAGAGTGAAAACGGTTGAGGGAAAAAAAACAGCTGAACAATTTATTAGCGACACAGCACTGAGCACAGACAGATTCAGAGAGTTGTACGTCGATGAGAGGCCTGCAATTGAGCCAGTGTTCCGATATAGCGACAAATCGGACACGAAAATTAAATGGGTATGCCCTGGAATACTGGCTGGCATGGAAGCGTGGGCTGTTTATTTGACCAATAATTGCGACAAGGATGGCGCATGGATTCACGACCCGAGCGCGCGAAAAAAGCGATTGAGATGTGTAGAAATAAAAGACAAAAGGCATCTCACCTACCTACAAATCAACAACCCATGTTATGAAGAGCCGCACGAGCCAACTCAAACATATATCATATTACGGAAAAGCGACAATATCTCAAAAGAAATCAAGCTCGATGAACGAGCAGACTGTTTTGAGTTCTGTGGGATCAATATTTCTATTGAACATCGTCCAGTGATCTAGGAGGAGAGAGTCAACCACTCGGGTTTAAAAACCCGAGCATGTCAGCTTAACGGCATGCTTTAGTTGACCAGGCTCAGTGTATTAACACTACGTTACCGGCGAATACATAGGCACCTTGGGATGCACGCCAGTCCCAGGCACTGCGGCAGATGGTTAAACAGGTGTAAGGGTTAAGCCAGTGCCATCCACATCAAACCGCCGGATAACATTGCCGAGGCACACAGTACCCCAGAAATGGGAGAGAAAGGTAACAATGCAAGTTCTAGTCGTCAGCAGCACAAGACAACAGCTTATGCCATGCTCACCGGCAAGGGCAAGGATACTGCTGCGGTCACACAAAGCTGCCGTTCTCAGACGTTATCCCTTCACGATTATTCTTAAAGATCGTTCAGAGGGAGATACACAACCGGTCGAACTCAAGGTCGATCCCGGCAGCAAGGTCACGGGAATTGTCCTCGTTGCTGACTTCGCCAAACGGGGTAAAGTCGTCGTCTTTGCCACCGAAGTCCAGCACAGAGGGCAAAGCATCAAGGATGCGCTGGACTCAAGACGCGCTATCCGCAGAGGCAGACGCACCCGCAAGACTCGGTATCGTGCCCCTCGGTTTGATAACCGCACCAGAGAGATCGGATGGCTTCCGCCGTCGCTCATGTCCAGGGTTTTCAATGTGACAACGTGGGCGCTTCGGTTACAGAAGTTCGCTCCGCTATCAGGCATTGCTGTGGAAACGGTCAGGTTCGATACCCAACTGATGGTCAATCCGGACATCTCTGGAGTGGAGTATCAGCAGGGAACTCTGGCGGGATACGAGCTGAGGGAGTATCTGCTACAGAAATGGAGCAGGACATGTGCTTACTGCAAGAAGCGGGACATCCCGCTGCAGATAGAACACATTGTTCCAAAAAGCCGTAGTGGCTCGGATCGTGTCTCCAATCTGACGTTAGCTTGTGAGCCTTGCAATCTGAAGAAAAACAATCGAACGGCTGCCGAATTCGGCTTTCCGAATATCCAGAGACAAGCTCAGGCTCCGCTCAAAGATGCTGCGGCTGTCAATGCCACCCGCTACATGATTGGCGATATGCTCAGGATTCTGGGGTTGCCCATTGAATTCTGGTCGGGTGGACGTACAAAGTTCAATCGTGTGCAGCAGGGCTATGCGAAAGCTCACTGGATCGATGCAGCGTGCGTTGGGGAGTCGGGAGTATCTGTATCGCTCAATCCGGACTCGCAAGTGCTTCAGGTCAAAGCGGCTGGGCAG
>DATIKF010000267.1:0-13048 GCA_035477855.1 Dissulfurispiraceae bacterium | reverse complement strand
CTGCCCAGCCGCTTTGACCTGAAGCACTTGCGAGTCCGGATTGAGCGATACAGATACTCCCGACTCCCCAACGCACGCTGCATCGATCCAGTGAGCTTTCGCATAGCCCTGCTGCACACGATTGAACTTTGTACGTCCACCTGACCAGAATTCAATGGGCAACCCCAGAATCCTGAGCATATCGCCAATCATGTAGCGGGTGGCATTGACAGCCGCAGCATCTTTGAGCGGAGACTGAGCTTGTCTCTGGATATTCTGGAACCCAAACTCAGCCGCTGTCATGTTGCCCTTCTTCAGATTGCAAGGCTCACAAGCTAACGTCAGATTGGAGACACGATCCGAGCCACCACGACTTCTCGGTACAATATGCTCAACCTGGAGCGGGATGTCCCGCTTCTTGCAGTAAGCACATGTCCTGCTCCATTTCTGCAGCAAATACTCCCTGAGCTCGTATCCCGCCAGAGTTCCCTGCTGATACTCCACTCCAGAGATGTCCGGATTGACCATCAGTTGGGTATCGAACCTGACTGTTTCCACGGCAATGCCTGATAGCGGAGCGAACCTCTGTAACCGAAGCGCCCATGTGGTCACGTTAAAGACCCGTGACATGAGCGACGGCGGAAGCCATCCGATCTCTCTGGTGCGGTTGTCAAACCGAGGGGCACGATACCGAGTCTTGCGGGTGCGTCTGCCTCTGCGGATAGCGCGTCTTGAGTCCAGCGCGTCTTTGACAGCCTGCCCTCTGTGCTGGACTTCGGCGGCAAAGACGACGGTCTTGCCACGCTTTGCGTAGTCTGCTGCCAGCGCGATCCCTGTGACCTTGCTGCCGGGATCGACCTTGAGTTCGACGGACTGCGTGTCGCCTTCAGCACGATCCTTGAGTATAATGGTGAAGGGATAACGTCTGAGGACGGCAGCTTTGTGTGACCGCAGCAGTATCCTTGCCCGTGCCGGTGAGCAGGGCATAAGCTGTTGCCTTGTGCTGCTGACGACCAAAGCGTTTTGCATTGTTACCTTTCTCTCCCATTTCTGGGGTAATGTGTGCCTCGGCAATGTTATCCGGCGGTTTGATGTGGATGGCACTGGCTTAACCCTTACACCTGTTTAACCATCCACCGCAGTGCCTGGGACTGGCGTGCATCCCAGGGTGCCTATGTATTCGCCGGTAACGTAGTGTGAATACACTGAGCCTGGTCAACTAAAGCATGCCGTTAAGCTGACATGCTCGGGTTTTTAAACCCGAGTGGTTGACGGCATCTCCTAAAATAATGCAGTGAGTTCCAATCCAGTTGATTGTATCACAAAATAAAAAAACACTGCCACCTATCTGTCACTGATTGAGCGCCTTGCGCTGCTGTTGTACGCGCTCTCTGGCAGCATCCTTTGCTATGCCGCCGGTGATTGCGCCTTCCCTGACCAATTGCCGGTAAATTGCCTGGTACTCATGCTCCGGCATGGTGCGCCGGTATTCATTCAGCAGCGCCCGTTTTTCGCGGAGCGATTGAGCGTTTTGCACAGCATCAATGGCCGGATTGTTCATTGAGCGGTCAGCGTATCGGTATACCATGCTCCTGAACTCGCTGATGCGCATGTCCGGCCTGAGCATGCCTTCCCCTTGTAATTCCCGGTAGAGCTGCACGACCTCGCCGCCGGTTACTCTCCGATTATCATCAACAGCCTTGTTACTCAACTCAACAATGCGCTCCCTTACATCAAGCTGCCGCCGCGCTTCCTCTGTGCGGACAGGCTCGATAGTGGCTTTCAGCGCCTGCCGCTCCCCGGTATTCTCCACGCTCAAAAAGCGCAGCCACGTTCCCGGCGGAACTCTGGTAAATGCCTCCAAATCCGACTGTGTTTTTTTAAGGTCATCGCTTCGATACCGATACAGGAGCTGCCCGCCCAGCTTATTCCACGACCAGCCTACCATGTCCTGCGTGGCCCGCCAGTCCTTAGCTTTGAACTTTTGATCATGCACGACGCTCTGTCCGGTGAAGTCGTCCGAAGGGTTTTGCCCCTTGGCGTAGTCAAGCCATGCGTCGAGCACATCCCACTGCGGAGCAGGCCGGTACGGCTGCGCTTCCTTGAGAGAGTCGAGCAGCCCGCGCTGCCCCATTACTTTCCCCGTGAGGACATTCCAGAGCAGGGAGCTTAACGTCTGCCCCGAATAGCTCAAGGGAATCCGTATAGACATAACCTTGCCGTTCTCGTCCTCTCCAAACGGCACGATGATATAATTGAGCATATTGAAATGGCTCACCTTCCGGTACATCCGCTCCAGGTCATCGCCCAGCAAGCCAAGCAGACCGGCATACATGATGAATTTAGGCAGCATGGTATATTTCAACTGCTTCCACCACCATGTTTTTGGGTTCTCCCGCGCCGCCTGCACACTTGCCCGCAGACCCTCCTTGTTCACATTGCTGAAAAGGAACAGGTTATTTGTAATTACATGCCAGGCCCCCCGGCGGCGATAGTCCGGCGTGCCGGCACGTTCCCGGACTATTTTGGCAATAGCATGCGCGGGGAGATTGGTACGTTCGGCCAAGTACATATGCACTGCTATCTTCGCCCACCTCTCGGTAAATGTTCCGGCCTTTTCCACTCCGTCCCATATCATCCAGAGCGGCTTCATTACCAGTGCCCGATGCTTAGCCGGGGTCATGGTATCGTGCATGCCGAATTCTGCCATCATCCTTTCCAGCGCATCCTCCGGCGTTATCTCGCTTGAAGCAAATATGCGCTCCGGCGCTATCTCCCGGGAGCGCATCATCTCCTGCACCAAATCTGTACGGCTGTTCTTCACTGCATCGCCCCACGCATGCCGAGCAGCCTTGGCATAATAATACAGCAGCGTCGGAACGTCCATGCCATCCACGTTTTCGAGTGAGCCTCTGAAATCGCGCGGAAGATTCATGAGCATCCAGCCTGGATTGCGTCTTACCAGCAGCTCCCGGAGCGGCTGATTGAACATCTGCCAGAGTTTAATTAACGCCCGCGCTTTCGCCGGAGTATGCCGGAAATCATCGACAATCTCTCGCGGCCCGTACCATGCCTCCATCTTGCCGGAGCGGAGCACATAGAGCGTACCAATATCGTCAGTTTCCTTTGATATGTACTCATTCCGCTTGTTCACCCAACGCTTGTCTGCCAGCACAAACGGAGAATCCTTCCCTTTGTTCATCATGTCCAGCATTTCCAGTTTCGCTGAATTACGCGCCGCCGCCTGCAAGAGTGCTGCATCTTTCAGTATCGTTTCAATGAAGGGGTTGCCCACTTCCTTGAGGGTTCCGAGCTGCCGGTGAATCGCGGCAGGCGGAGAAAAAACATGCCGTGAACCTTCACCATACTCCCGCTGCATTGCCTCCGTGACGCTCAGCGTGAAGTAGTATTTGTTATTTTTGATCATCTTCTCTAATGCCGGTGAAAGCATGCCTGACTTTTCCAGTGCGGGAATAATGAATGCATTTCTGAGCTTCCAGTATTCCTCTATGACATCATCAATAGCAGACATCTTCGCACTGCCCAGGTCTTTATGCAACTGCATGATCGCCTCAGTAGCCGTTTTCACCGTATGGCCAAGCGGGTTTGCGTGCCCGGCGCGGTCGCCGGCTGCAATACGCATTGCCAGCGCGTAAATGCCAATATCGTCCTTGCTCACTCCGGCATTATCTATCTTTTTGTAAATGCGCTCCTGCACATCATAAAGAAACGCAGACACCTCACTGTCAACATAGGCAAGGGATGATATGTCGTTTTTAGTTTTTTCGATAGTATCTTTCAAAGAAGGCCTTTCCTTCGCCACCTTGTCCAGGGCTGAGTATGTGTCCTCTAATGTGTTCACCAGACCATGTTTCAGCGTCCGCATCACATCTTTCAATACGCTTTTATCAGCCTGCATCATCTCCTGCACCTGCTGTTCCCGCGCCTCGTTGTGCTTTCTGAATCCTGCGCGCAGGTTGTCCAAGCGGGTCTGCTGCACCGTCTCAGGGTTTTTCAGCCGATTCTGAATGTCCTCATACACAGCCTGCACAGCCGGCTTCTGCTCAATCCAGTTAAACAGCGCATCATGGAAGCGAGGCGCAGTCTGTTTCAGCAGAGCAGGGTCATTCAGCAGCACGCTTATGGCGTCGGCATACAGCTCACGCGGCGAGTAGCGGTACTTCGTATATTTTGCATCCACAGTCTCATCAAACGGCTTCCAGAGTTGCGACAGAGCCTTCAGCTCGATCATCATCTCATCCCGCGTGTAGAGCGAACGCTTTGCTGCCTCCTCCGCCAACGACATTTGGTACTCATCCTTTATATCCTGCTTCAGGCTGTCCCTTATCGCCTTGTCTTTCATGTATTCACTCATCTTCAGCCCGCGATGGTTGAGCACCGTCCTGATTGCCTCGGTGCGCATCCTGCTCCGTTCCTTCGGAGTCAGTACAGCTTCAGCAGATGCAGGCGATTGCTGCAAGAGCGAACGCATATAATTCTGCAACGCGCCGATGGAACCGAGTATGTTGCCCCGCGACAATGTTTTATCCGGCAGCCAGTCCCAGGCATGCCCTATCTCGTGAGCCAGCACACCCGCTGCAATAGAGTCATCCTTGAACATACTTGCATGAAGTGTAATTGTCCCTGTACGCATTTTCGCGAAGAATACACCGAGTGCCGTGCCCCTCATCTGTCTTAGCCGGGGCATAATGGACGGAATTGAACCGAGCAGGGTTTTTGCCATCTCCACCAGCTCAGGCATAGCAATGTTTTCGAGCGCGCCGGTACGAGCATACCCGCCTGTACTGGCATAACCGGACGTTCCGCCGGGAGAGGTTGAATCAGATGTTTTTGTGGAAGGTGTGGTAGGTGTTACGGCTTCGGGCGCAGATGCGCGAACGCTTTTTGCGCGTAATCGGCGCTCTGTCTCTTGTCTTGCCGCAACTGCTCTATTTCGGAGGGACTGAGCATCCTTGAATCCGACAAGGTATCCGGCTTCTGCTGCGGTAAGGGCTGCGGGGTCTTTCCCAAAACTGTTTCTGAGCTCATCGCCGAATCTCCTTTCGATTGTTCTGATTTGCAATAAGGACGCATTCAGTTTATCAGTGCGTCCGGCGTTTGTCAACGTGACTGCTCCGACCACCGTGCCGCCGCGTTGCTGAATGTAGCTGCCAAGATCGGCAAGCGTGCTGCCCATAGTCGTAGCGTCATCCACCAGCACATACCGACCGCCTTTTACCACAGGGCCGTCGAAATGCACCGGGGCAATGATCCGCTCCATAGCATCGGCTCCGGTGTGATATACCTGATTGCTCTGTACAATGTCACGATCTATGCTGCCGTTCAGAGCTTCAGCGTAACGTGTTGCCAGAGCGATAGGTATCTTGTTTTTACCCGTCAGCTCCATTGCATGAGGAGCAACAAAGATAGCACCGCTGCCTACCTGATTTCTCAGGGAATCCACTGTTTCAGGCTTCACCATGTCCGACACCAGGCGTACTGCTGCCTCCGCATCTCCAGACTTGGCCGCCGTGTAAGCAGGATGCGCCTTGACCGCTGCAATATCCGAATGCGAGCTGATGATAGTAGCTGCGTCTTTAGGGATGGCGATACTGCGGATTGCATCTTGCCCGTCCGGCTTCCGCATAAACTTAGCCGTAATTGATATATCGTCATCATGGAAAATGACGTAATTGTGCTCTATATTTTCATTGTGTTCAGCCGCGACATTTCTCGACATGCTGTCCAAATACTTGATGCCACGGATGCCGAGGGAGTGGAGGTATCCTGATGCAGCTTGCTTGGGAGCATATTGCCGCGCAAACGGCAGCATATCTTCATTACCGCTGCCGTCATCAGCCATCTGTTCAGATAGATGCTTGTAAATATCCTTTCCGGCCATATCCTCGTCGGCGGGAAGAATGTCGGCAAGTATCGCCTTCACCTTCTCGCTCTGTTCGCTGAGCGGCGCATCCCAAAGCAGGTACTCATCCTTAGCAGGCGCGAGTTCTACTTGATAGAGACGGCCTGTTTTTTTGAACTCAACGCCACCTTCCCACCATTTTTCAATTTGTTGGATTACGCCTGACGGCGCGCCGGCTATAAGCGCGTTTTTGCGTGCCAAAGCGTAAGGATTTGCCGATTGTGCGGATATGGCGGCTGCAACAAACGCAGCCGCACGATCTTCAATAGTTCCGGGTTTAGCAGGAATGCCATTAGGGTAAAATTCTGAAAGTGCATTTTTGTAATGCTCCGCAACCTCCTTCTTCTCTGCAAAATAAAGCCCGTATCCGTAAGCCTGAGCCCCTTCACCAGTCCCGATCTTCTCCGTTCTGAATTTATCATGGTCATGCGGAGAGCCATGCCATGCCGCCGCCATAAATGCAGTCCCCTTGCCGTCAAGCCTTCCGTCGCTTCTGGTATATTCCCGCGCCTGCCTGAGAAGGTACGCGATGTCTGCATCATTGAACTTCGCCAGATTCATAAAGCCGTTCTCACGCAACCAGTTCCGAACGGCCCCGATGACTTCCTTCACCTTTACGGCTATGCCGCCTTTGGAGTGCTCCTGCTGCAAGAATGACAGCATCTCTTCCGTGAGCGCCGCCCTGCGGATTCTCAACGAATAGCCCGCCTGCCGGAATCCTTCCTCGTACAGATCGAGCGGGATGCCTTTTTTCTCGGCCATATTCCTCATGGTCTTCGGCCCGATGGCATGATAGAGCTTGTTCAGCTTATCAACGACTTCCTGCCCAAGTACCCCGCGCAGCCCGGCATGCCCATACGCTTCATGGAATATCGCGGCCTCAGCCTCAGCCGCACTTGCAATGTTCGAGCGGACAAGGTACACTTTTCCATGATGGAATGCGCCGGGTATCTCATTGGGCTTTGCGCCCTGCTTTTGAGCCTCTTGCCGCACCTTCGCCGGAAGCGCGTCAAACGTGTCAACGACTACTACATTATCCGCTCCACCCTTCCAGTTGACGGCGACCCGTTTGATGACCGCATCGAGTTCTTTTGCATCAAGCGGAGCACTGACTGACTCTCCCCTCTTAAACGGAGAATCGTCAACAAGAGACCCCTGCCGGGCAGCAGCCTCCCGCCGTGCCTTTTCATGCGCTACAAGCTCATCCCGCGTGAAAAGACTGTCTCCCTCAAGGTCAGCCCCTTTGGCACGAATAGTCCCCTCAAGCCCTTCCTTCGCCCCGAACATATCCATAGCCTGCGGCTTTCGGCGGCTTTCGGCGGCTTTCGGCGGCTCTAATTTGAATCCTTTGCCGGTGGTATCTCCCCGCTTGCCCTCAGCTCCGCTATCCGTCTCAGCATGTACTGCCACGGCTCGCTTTCCTCCAGCCTCTGCCGTCTCTGCCTCTCCCACTCCTCCCGCGTTATCCCCGGATCGAACGTCCGACGCCGCTCCTCCGGAGTCATCTTGGCGCGTTCCGCCGCGTGTATTTCCGCTTTTTTCCAGAACTTCTCGGTCGCTTCCGGCAAATCCTTCATGCTCACCCCAAACCTTCGTGCTAAGCTCTCCTCGATTGGCATGCTTTTCCTCCTTCAGCTTTTTCTGTTTGTCCAATATGACTGATGCCGCGTCGAGCACCTCTTCAAGCTCATAATACGTCTGAAAATCAGCGACACCAGAATAAAACCCAAACCCCGGAGCCTTGCCCTTCGGACTTGGAATGTCCGCAAATCCCTCAGCCTCGACATACGTTGCGGTCTTGGCAGCAGCCAGCTCCATCGCACGGCTGAGACTGGCCGCATCCCCGCGCATCAATACCGATAACTCATCGCCCCGCGTATGTGACCGGAAAAACTGTGCTACGTTTCCGGTGTTCTCGACAGATGCCTTGATAATGTCAGCAACGGCGCGTATATGCCTGTCAGCAATCGCCGTATTGTTGCCGACTGCATCATTCAACCCGGAGAGATTTCTAAGATCAATAATAGCTATGCTGGAATTCCGGTCTCCCTCATGATAATCGAACGCCGCGCCTTCCATTGCCGGACGCTCATACTTACCGACTAACCATCCCGTGACATCATCAATAGCCCGCTCATCTACCCGCGACGCTTTCATAATGCTCGTATAATGCTCGGTATCCGGTCGAATCCCGGCAGCAACAAGCGCGTCGTGCATTTCCTGTCGCTCCCATGTCACCTCGTCCAGCAGTTCCTTTATCCGCTTCCGTCCCTCGTCGGTTGCAATGCGCCTATCCTTACCTATGTAACCATGCTTTTCAAGCAATGCCTGAGTTTTATCTTCTACGGTCAACGGATGCTCTTTGCTTTGCATTAACGCGTCCAGCAGATCGTCCAGCGTCGCATCCTCTGGCAGATAGCCTGCCTCTATCGCAGCCTCACGAGCATTGTCAAACGAAACAGCATTCGCGGTCTTTTTCTTGCGCACCAATTGATTATAGATAGGTCGCGGCAGGAATTCCCCCAAGTAACGCAATTCCCCGATTAGGCCGCCGCCTTCTTCCAGGCGGGCACTGATGCCGCCCCTGCGGATTAAAAACTGCACCAAATTCGGACGAGCGGGCTCCTTTGTCTTTTTAGATTTGCTCACTCCGGCAGGGCTATCCCCAGCAAACAATGACGGCGCTCCTATTTTAGCGCGAGCGTTTTCTACCGCACGCCTCACAGCCCCAAGCTGAGGCTGCGACATTTTCTTTCCAGAGATGGAAAGCCCGCTTTTCAAAATCATCTCGCCTTCAGCAATGCTGTTGTTAATGCGCTGCACTTCTGCCGGGTCAGGTGCAACACCTGCATAGGCAGCATACTCCGCATCAGAAATCCGTTGCAGCGTGATGTCAGCGCCCGCGAAAGAACCACCATGCTGCGCGACATACGACTCAATAGCAATCTTCGACGGCACGCGGTTTGCCATGCCGCGTTGCACCAATTCTGCACTCCTTTTGGCGCGGCCTGCATATTCCTTATCCGACAAAACCGGCTTTTCAATTGGCTGTTCAATTGTGGCGGGTCCTGCCACAGGGGAAGACGGCTTGACAGGAGCCTTTGCTTCAAACTCGCTTTCCGCAGCTTCGGCAAAGGCAGGGTATTTGTCCGAAAGCTCTGCCATCTGCTTCGCATAAATGCCCGCTCCGACCTGCTTCGGCGAGTACTCCATCATCAATTTAAAGAGCAATTCGTATTTGCTCTTGAACTCCTTGTATGTCATTGCGGGCGGGGGAGCAGGCCTTTGAGCAACAACACCTTGGTTGATAGGCCCTAACTCCTCACCAGCAGCCTGCTTCACCGGGAGCTGAGCAACAACGCCTTGGTTGATAGGGCCTAACTCCTCAATAGCCTGAAACGGATTGTGCTCAACCGGAATGAGCGCAATTGGTGCAGCCCCTGCCTGCGGTATTGCCTCGGTCGAGATCGTGCCTTCCTGAGCCTCTGAGAGAGCCTGCTTCACCGGGAGCTGAGCAACAACACCTTGGTTGATAGGCCCTAACTCCTCAATAGCCTGAAACGGATTGTGCTCAACCGGAATGAGCGTAATTGGGGCGGGCCCTGCCTGCGGTATTGCCTCGGTCGAGATCGTGCCTTCCTGAGCCTCTGAGAGCGTCGGTTTTTTCGCGGCGGAGGCGAAATCATCAGCAGCTCCATAGTTAATTCCAGTCTCCGGTTGCTCCGTCAGCCTGCTCCGCGCATGCCCTAAACCGCCCAGCATCAACGTCATTGCAGCGGTTGGGCCAAGCGTGGCAGCGCCTTCTTTTAGCGGGTCAGCATGGGGTCGTATCCCGTAACCTTTCTCAACTGCTGATACGCCTGCTGTCTGCCCAAATTCAGTGGTAAGTTCAACTCCAAGTAACCGCGCAAACCCGGCAGGGCCTATTATGCCGCCTTTGCCGTCCAGCCCAAGAGCCTTGCCCAGATACTTTGTGCCGAAATATTCGCCAGTGCCCTCAATAAGCCCTGCAATGTATGGCGCTGCTCCGGGTGCTACCCCAATTTTTTGGGCGGCATCCAGCGTCTCTTGCGCCTGAGAGCCGGAGAACAGACCGGCAGTAAACAGAGCAGAGCCCTTATTGACCACATTAAAGCCGCTCTGAGCGTCCTTGAGGTATCGCGCCGCATCATCAAACCGGCCTGCCGCCGCAGCCTTAGCAGACAACTCCTGCGCCCTTTTTGCACCAGTCAGTATCCTGCCGAGTGAGTGCGCGATTAGCGACGGCCCGGCGGACGGCCCAATCATATCCATCCCTATTGCAAATGCATCAGCAACACTGCTGCCATAGGTATCCGGCAGCTTCCAGTGCTTCTTAACCTCCTCGCTCCACTCGCTCATGGCATTTCCCGTCTCCGGAGCAATCCCGAACCACTCCATCGCATTACCGGCCATGCCCGGCAGCGTTACCCCGAAAGACTGTACCAGCCGCGCCGGGGTGTCAAGTGCCAGCCCTGACACATTGCCGACCTTTTGCAGCTCAATCGCATTGTCAGCCATATGTTCCTGGCCTTCGGGTCTGGTAATAGTAACGGTATCCTGAACGGAACGCGGAACTGCCTGCCACGGATATTGAGTTTGCTTAGGCGCGCCCCCTGCACCTCCGTCTGTACCTCCGCGACGCAACGGCTGCGTCAAGTCAACATCAGAAATAGCAATATCAGAACCGAGCCTCCTGAGCTTTGGCACGGGCGGCGGCACGTCCTCATAATCTCTCTCTAACGGATCGGGCGGCTCATTTTCCTCTACAAACCGCACCCGTTCGGTCTGCTCAAATTTCCGCGCCGCAAACGGGTCGTGCTCAATGGGAATGAGCTGCCGGGCGCTTGCCGCAAACGGGTCGTGCTCAACGGGAATGAGCTGCGCCATTATTGCACCATCAAATATTTGCCGGGCCGCTTAGGGTCAGGCAAATACCACTTACCGTCCGGCGCTTGCCGAGCCCCCGCTACCGGCGGAACATTGCCGGATGGAGCAGCCACGGGCTTCTCTTTCCCCAACAGGCCCTTGATATACTCACCAACTCCCGTCTGCTTTTTTTCCGGCGCGGGGGCTGGGATGTCTTTTTCCAGATTCTTCATCTGTATCGTTCCGGGGTCAACCGGACTGTAACCTTCAGCTAATTTTTGCTTGATTGTTGCTAAGTCCTTTTTATTGAACGCATCAAACCCTTTGCCGTCAGGGGTCAGCAGATAGGTAGTATCAGGCTGCGCCTCCGCACGTCCGGCAGTCGAAAGCCGCACCTTGCGCGCTTCCCATGCTTTGCTTATTTCTGCATCGGTTTTCCCAGCGGCCTTTTCAGACCGATAGAAAATACTGAAATCGTTTTTCGGGTCAGTCACCTCCTGCACCTTTTTGGCCTGCTCAGGCGTTAGCACCGCACCGGCATCGAGCTGCTTCCACTGCACTTTCCCTGTTTCGTCCGGAGCTCCTGCCGGAGTCCACATATTCCCTCTGGCATCCTGTTTGACTGGCTGCTGCTGATACGAGCCATCAGGGTTAACAGCCAGAACTATATTGGACTGCATCATGTTATCCGGCCCGATCCGCGTACCCATAAACGGCGGCATGGGAATCTTAAACTCAGACATCAGCCGATTGACAAACTGGTCAGTCGCACGGCTCGCATCTTCGGCATTGCCTCCATTGCTTTGCAGCGTGTCGGCGTAAACTTCTTTGGCTTTCAGCGCGATGACGGCGGCATTCTTCTCGTGCTTCTGAAACATATCAGCCTCATGAGAAGCCGTCTCTTGAGAGAACTTAGCACTTTTCCGCTGCTCCTCGCCTCTTATCCCCTCGCTCTTGGCAGAATAATACACCTGCATCTGCTCCGCCATCGCCCGGTCATAGTCATCCGCCCGCGAATCCTCCATGCCCGCAAGCAAGCCGAATATCGGGGCCATATATCCGCTCTTGTCGGCAGCACCCATCTCTAACAGGCGCTTTGCCTTGTCGCGGCTCGGATTCCGCTTCCCGTAAATATTCCCTATTGACAACGAATCTGTTGCTAAATTCTCAGTCATATTTAGCTCCTTTTATCCATATGAGTTGAAGCTGCCTGCCATTTTAATTGCACCTTTCCCTGCCTTCGCCCCGCTGAAGAGCCCGCCGAGCGGCCCGCCGAGCAGGTAGCCCAGCCCCATGCCGATACTGCCTAACATTCCGGCCTTGGCCGATGCGTTTCTTGAGGCTATTTCTTGCTGTGTTGCCCACGCGCTCAGAGCGGAGTTATGCCGCGCCTGCTGTGCAGCTTCATATCCGCTATGAATACCTGCCGCCGCCGACTGCTTTTGAAGCGCATAGGCATCGTCTGCCCGCGTCAGCCCCTTGAGCCCTGTGTATAGGTTTCCGGCGCGGTCAACGTCCTCTCGGTATAAATTGCGACCGAGCAATGTTGCATCCTCTGCGACCTCCATCTCTCGCTTTGTCCGCGAATCATTCAGCTCCGCCAGAGTATCAACATAAG
This sequence comes from Dissulfurispiraceae bacterium, assembly GCA_035477855.1. Taxonomy (GTDB): domain Bacteria; phylum Nitrospirota; class Thermodesulfovibrionia; order Thermodesulfovibrionales; family Dissulfurispiraceae; genus JAAYUK01. The sequence continues at coordinate 641 of DATIKF010000267.1, read as the reverse complement.
CGCGAGAGCCCATCATCCCGCGTGCGGCAGCCTGCTCATCTATATCGCGAGCAGTCTTTTCGTAAATCGGATTGAATTCACGCAACGCCGCGCTTTTATACGCACTGCTATACTCAGCATATTTGGCATCCTGCTGTTCCGGCGTAAGACTTGCAATATTTTTGAAATTCTCAAGAGCCGCAGAACGCATAGCTGATATTTCCTTGCGCTCATCCTTCTCCTGTGCCGAAAGCTCGCGTGGAATATACTTATATGTGTTTGTTGCCGCATCAAAAATCTGCTGCTGGTCAATGATTGGATTGCCGTCGTCGTCGTAACTATAACTGATGTACGAGGGCGGCGGCGGCGGCACAGGCGCTGGTTGCACTTTAGGGCTTCTCATCGCAAAACCTCCTGATAATTATATCTCGATAAATACAACGCACTCATCCTCTATAATCCTCGCGCTGACACGAGTTGCCAAATCTGCAACGTGCTTATTAGCAGCAAAGCAGAGGGCATGCACCCCGACAAAACGCAGCAGCGTCATCAAATGCTCAAGCAGGCTGTTTGCAACATGCGGAGAGTTGCCGAGCACGATTAAATTATCAGCGTATGCCTTGCCGCCCTGATAGATAGCACTTACCGTCCCGATTATGCGC
>DATIKF010000266.1:0-1703 GCA_035477855.1 Dissulfurispiraceae bacterium | reverse complement strand
GACGCAGCCAAGACAAGAATTAAAGCAAAAGTTTCCATTTGGCAGTTTTGGATTGAATGTTGGTTTGAGGATCAATTTATAAGAATAAATAAGCCTTATCAAGAAAGTACAAGAAAATCACAGCAGGGCTAAAGCCCTAATATTCAGAGTCATCAATAATCCCGACCTAAAGGTCGGGGTTATTGAAAATCAGGAATTTACAGGAGTTATCGGACTTGGGTTTTACTTAAATTCCAGATTTTCATCCCGCATACAAAGTTTCAAGGAAAAGTATCAAAACGATCAGGGACAAGACCGATCAAGAAACGTAATCACATTTGAGGATTAGGCAATGATGAGCAAAAGCCTTTTATTATTCCTGGCCAAGGGATTCGAAGCCTATGAAGCCAGCGTTTTTACCGATGTCATGGGTTGCAGCAGGGCTTACGGTAAAGTGCATGCCAACGATTGAACTATTTGACGGGGTAAGAAGAAAGCAACCTGCCGCATTCGGAACAACTTCTATTTTCCATAATTTTGCAGCTGTTGCTCTGAAAACCCATGTACGCCATAATCGACATTGAAACCACCGGAGGAAACCCGGCAAGGGACAAAATAACAGAAGTTGCCGTATTTATCCACGATGGCACCCGTGTGGTTGAAGAGTACAGCACCCTGATCAACCCCGAAAGGCGCATTCCGCCTTTTATCTCGCGCATGACGGGCATCACCGACGAGATGGTCCTTAACGCGCCGAAATTCTACGAAATCGCCCGCCACCTGGTAGAGCTCACCCGCGACAAGGTTTTTGTTGCCCACAACGCCAGCTTCGATTACAACTTTATTAAGAATGAGTTCCGCTCCCTGGGCTACGACTTCGCCAGGAAGCAGCTTTGCACCTATAAGCTGAGCCGCAAACTCCTGCCGGGGCTCCCTTCGTACGGCCTTGGTAAGTTGTGCAAAGAGCTCCAAATCGTGAACAACAGCCGCCACAGAGCTGCCGGCGACGCAATGGCCACCGCGGTGCTGTTCGACATCCTATTGGAAAAACACCCCGAAGGATTTATCAACGGCTTTCCGGCACTTCAACAGCAAAGCAAGGTGCAGACACCGGATTTTCTGCGCAACCTGCCCGAAGAAACCGGCATCTATTACCTGCTCAACCAAAACCACGAGATCGTGTATATCGGCAAAAGCCGTAACATCAGAAAAAGGGCCATAAGCCATTTCTCGTCACAGGCCACCAAGAAGGCCATAGAGCTGGCCACCGCCATCAGGGAGGTTGACTTCCAAACCACAGGGAGCGAGCTGGCTGCCCTGCTGTTGGAGTCGGATGAGATAAAAAAGTACCAGCCCCTCTACAACCGAAGGCAAAGGCGCAGCTTCTACAACTTCGGCCTGTTCAGCTTCATGGACGAAAACGGATATCTAAACCTGAAAATAGACAAGACCAGCGCCACCGAAACGCCCCATACCAGCTTCTCCAACAGGGAGAAGGGCCGGGAGTACCTGTTTGAACTCATCGGCACGTTTCAGCTCTGTCAGAACCTTTGCGGCTTGTTCGGCACCAGCGGGGCATGCTTTCACTATGCCGTGAAGCAGTGCCGGGGCGCCTGTATCGGCATGGAACCCGCCCCCGACTACAACGCACTGGTGCAAAAAGCCTTGGACCAGGCCTCCATGCCGGCCAACAACCTGCTGATCATTGACCGCGGAAGGCACGG